>JAHLWV010000137.1 GCA_019057735.1 Promethearchaeota archaeon
GAGATTCGTTCGTAGCTTTACCAATTTTTCCAAGTGAAGTAACTACGGCAGTTCTAATAGAGGTTTCATTATCAGAAGAACACTTAGACAATTTTGGTATTGCAGATTCGGCAAGTTTTCCTATTTTTCCTAAAGATCTAGCTGCCTCTCGACGGATACTCCAATCTTCATCATCTAGGTATTCAGTTATTTTAAGTACTGCATTTTCTCCAGATTTCTCTCCTATTTCACCTAAAACAAATATTGAATTGAATGTGATAGAACGGATTTCACTATCCATATTTTTTATTACTTCACCAATAACGGATGAATCTTTTTCAATTCTTGATAAAACCAAATCAATTCTTGCATCCCTTAACAATTGTTCTAAAGAAGCTGACATTTTTTATCACCTTATATTCCTAGATAGACTTTTTTAATTCGAGGTTCTTTTTCTAACTGTTCTTTTGTGCCCCTCATTTCTATTTTGCCTTCTTCCAATAGATGTATGGTTTCACCAACTTCCATTGCTAATATGGCATCTTGTTCAACTAATAAGGTTGTAGTCCCCTCTTTTTTAATCTTATTTACTGCTTCAAATATTCTATCCTTTATTTTAGGAGCTAAACCTAATGAAGGTTCATCTAATAAAAGTAATTTTGGATTTGCCATAATTGCACGACCGATTGCGAGCATTTGTTGTTCGCCTCCACTCAACGTTCCTGCTCTTTGTTTTTTCCTTTCTTTAAGGCGGGGGAAAACTTCAAATACGAAATCTAATAACTCACGAAATCTTTTTTTATCTTTTAATGTATATGCCCCCATTTCTAGGTTTTCCATTACGCTCATATCGTAAAATAAGCGCCGACGCTCGGGACAATGAGCTATTCCTTTTTTGGCGATTTTATGAGCTTTTAAGCCGTCAATTCTTTCTCCCAAAAATTCAATTTTTCCTCTATCTGGTTCTTCTAATCCAGATATAACTCTGAGAAGAGTTGATTTTCCCGCTCCGTTAGGACCGATAACGGCATCCAGAACTCCCTCTTCTATCGTTAAGTTAATTTCTTCGAGAGCTCTAGCTTTTCCATAATAATGATATATTTTTCTCATTTCAAGCAAGTTGTTCACTTCCTTTTCCTAAATACGCTTCTAACACAATTTTGTTGTTTGCAACCTCTTGTGGAGGGCCTTCGGTTATATATTTACCTTGGTGCATAGCAACGACTCTAGGCACTAGGTGCATTAATTCTCGTAAAACATGTCCCGTCATAAAAACAGTTACTCCATCATCATGCAATCTTATTATCAAATCTGTTATACCCTTTTGTTCTTCGTGAGAAAGCCCGCTAAATGGCTCATCTAAAAGAAGTAATTGAGGATTAGTGCCTAATGCTTTTCCTATTTGCAATTTTCTCAAATCACCATGAGGTAATATTATGGGAGGTATTCTTGCTTTGTCAACGAGGCCAACTGCAGCTAAAATAGAACTCGCGTATTCGTCTATCCCATATTCTTTAGCTACTTTTTTACCTCTTGGTGAAAGGCAAGATACTGCTATGTTATCTAAAAGCGTCATAAACCGAAACGATCTTACAATTTGAAAAGTTCTAGCGATCCCCAAATTTACAATTTTATTAGGTTTCATACCTGTTATATCACGACCATCAAACCTAACCGTCCCCGAATTGGGTTTCTCTAATCCTGAAATTAAGTTAAATAAAGTAGTTTTTCCAGCTCCATTAGGGCCAATTAAACCCGTAAATTCTCCACGTCTTACTTCAAAACTAAAATCGTTAACAGCTGTCAAACCACTATATTTTTTTGTTAAATTTTTTACTTCTAAAAGCACTCCCATTTTAAAAAACTCCAAAATTTAAATTTTACAAATTATTTTATTATCATTACCTTCCTAATAGAATATCCCAGTAATCTTTTAAATGTTCTAAGGCTGATTTTAATACTCCCCCCGAGGCAAATCGAATAAAAACTATAAGAATAATTGAAAAAATAAGGAGGTTTATCTCAGAAAATTCTACAAAAAATGCACTCAAAAATACAAAAAGGAAACCTCCAACTGCAGCACCAGATATCGTAGCCAATCCCCCTAATGCAGCCATAATTATCGCATAAAAGGAATATAATGGTTGAAATATCAAAGGACTTATTGATCTATTAAACATTGCATATAATCCACCTGCCAAACCTGCAAATAATCCACTGATCATAAATGCAATAATCTTATATTTTGTTATATTTATTCCTGCTGCCTCTGATCCCGTCTCATCATCTCGTATTGATTTAAATATTGTTCCAATATTGAGTTTTGTTATACGAATTAAAACTATAAAAGTTATTATCATGAAAATTAAGACTAGATAAAATATATCAAGAGTATTAGAAGATATTGCTGGAATACCTGATATTCCCTCATCCCCATGTAAAATAGGTTTTAAAGGAGCTAACCCAAATAATCGTTGAAATATTATTCCAAGAACCAGAGTACCCAACGCAAGGTAAGGCCCTTTTAATCTTAAGGTGACATAACCAAGGCAAAAGCCTATTAATACTGAAATAAGAACACCTAACAACAAAGCACTTGTCCAATGGAAATTATTATATTTTAGCAATTGGGCGGTGGTATATCCCGAGATTCCTAAGAAAATAGCGTGTCCGAAACTTACTTTACCCGTAAATCCCGCAAGCAAATCCCAACTTGCAGCATAAATTGAATAAATCATAGCAAGTATGAATAATCCTAAAAAGTACGAGTTGGTCGTTACTAAAGGGAAGGAAAGTAAACCAAGAACACATACTATCGTGAGAGCTCCTTTAAAGTCTCTTATCCAATATTTAAAATAATTTGGAAATCCAATTACTTTTTCTCGAATCCTTTGAGTTTTAGTTGGCATTTATGACACCCTTTTTTAGTTTTACTTATTGATAATTGATATTTTGATGAATTATTAATCTAGTTCTTTTTTACCAAACAAACCTCTTGGTCTTATTAATAAAATGACTATCAACACAATTATAGGCATGAGGGTTGATATAAGGGGATGGATAAAATACACTGTGTAAATTCTAACATAACCCAGAATAAACGCACCAATTAAACTTCCTTTTAGGCTACCCATACCACCGAGAATGACTATTGCTATAGAATCAGTCAATACTACCCACCCAAGATAAGGTGCAACCCTATCGAGTGGTGCATAAAAAACTGCTGCTAAACCGGCTAAAAACGCCGAGATCATTACAGTATACATTACTACTCTATTAACATTTATACCCATTAAACTAGCAGCTTCTCGATCTTGAGAGACAGCTCTTATAGATTTTCCCAATCGTGATTTATTTATAAAGGCTATCAAGATGAAAATTATTAGAAGTGAAACAACTATTAAGATTATTTGATGTAATTGAACTCGAACTCCCAGAATAAGAAATTTTTGGCCCCAGATCGTAGATATCGATTGTGTTCGGGGTTCAAATACACCTACCAATTGTTCGGCGAAAAAGCCAAAGGCAAAGGTGCCAATCATGACGCCTACTTCATTATCCTGTAGTGGTTTAATTAATAATATATATAATAGCATTCCGATAATTACAATTAAGATTAACGCTATGGACATCCCTAATAAAAATCCAAAATCACCCGGAATAAGTATAAAATATAACCAAACAAAGTAAAAAATGTATGTGGATAACACATAAAACGCTCCATGACCTAAATTTAGAATATTTCCTACTCCATAGACCAAGGAATAGCCCATAGCTAATAACGCATATACAGAGCTCTGAACAAGACCGTATATTAGAAATTCAATAATCAATTCAATTCTTCCTTCTCAATTTTGTTAATACAATAAGATCCAAGCAAATTGTCTTATTTAAAAATTTCTCAATATTAAAATGTATTAGATTACATTCTATAAAAAGGTTACTTTCAATTAATCATTATGATAAAATTTGAGAATTTAATATTCCTTCTGCGAATATTTTTTACCTATTTTCTTAATTTGCAAATCTTTATATAGTAGTTTATCTAATTTATTTAATAGTAAAAATCTAAACATAAATAAAGGTTGAAAATTAAAATGGAAAAATTAACAAAAAGAATTTTAGCAATTGTCGTTATTGTCGTTATTGGAGTATCGGTTGGTGTTACCGTATGGTTTCTCGTGGCACCCTATTCATGGGGAGCTAAAGATTGCCCTGGTGCACCTGCTGGCATAACTGAAGACCAAATCATCCGAATAGGTGTAGCAGGTGATACGAAACGTATACATGGGGAGGGTCAGGTTCATGGAGCGTGGCTCGCTGCTTATCAAATTAACACTGGGACCGGATCGATAGGATCTCAATATCCTGGTGGAGGTATCTTAATCAATGGGAAGCGATATTATATTGGTATAACCTCTGAAGATACTGATGAGGCAAACCCCGTTTTAGATACTTCAAAAGGTAAAGCTGCAGCAGATAGACTTGTATACTATAAAGATGTGCAATTTGCTTGCGGAGGGTTTAGAACCGAATCCTTGTTAGCTTACCGAGATGTCTTCATGGATAATGCGATCCCATTCATTAACATTGGTTCTGCAACAGATTCGTTTACCGAAGATGTACTTAACAATTATGAGCAATACAAATACTTTTTCCAGCTTACCCCCATTAAAGGCACTGATTTGGCAAAGGAATTGATTGCATTGATATTAACTTCTGCAATTATTGCAACTGTTATTCCAGAAATCTATGGTTTAGGTGGATATGGATCCCCTGTAATAAGGTTCGGTTTTGTGAGAGAGAGTTTAGAATGGACAGAGGGATTTGCTGAGGCAATAACAAGTTATTTAACGAATGCAACTGGAGCAAATACAGCAATGGTTATGACATATACGGGTGTGGATATCGAAATCCCTCAAGATATAGGACCAACCGAAATGGATGCCCACTGGGCTACGCTTGATGCTGCTAACACCCAGATTGTAATTCCAATCATATCTGGTGAAGCAGGATTAGTATTTAGCAATTCCTATGGAGATAATGAACCGGGTATGATACCTATAGGAATAAATGTAATGTCTCAGGATTCTGCTTACTGGACGCAAACCAATGGAAGATGTGAGTATGGCATTACATTAGAATCGGTTATACGTACAAATAAAACATCCTATACCATAGACATATGGGACGATTATGTAGCTAAATGGGGCGATATGCCGATTTATACCGCAGTGGGAGGCTTTGATGCGGTCTCACAATATGCTTGGGCAATTAATACTTCACAATCCTTAAATCCCGATACCATTGTGTTAACTTTGGAATCCATGACGACTACTAATTCAGTGGAAGGATGGTCTTCTTTTGGTGCATATGATAATGCAGACACTCCACCAAATGATAAAACAAGGCATTGTATCGTTGAAGGCTGGCCTTATGGAACTGCTCTTGCTATACAGTGGATTAATGAGACTAAATGGTTAGTTCCTGGTGTTGGGATATATCCCAGTGGTGCTTGGGCTCAAGCTTTAGGACAAGTAGCGCCACTTACTTATTCTCTTGTTGGTATGGAAAGCGTTAGGTATCCAAGCTGGGGATTGAACTCATACCTTCCACCCTAAAAAAATTTTAACTTTTTTTTTTTAATTTAATAATATGAATAATTTAGTTAATTTATATCGAATTGAAGCCATCGTGCTAAAATGTAAGTCTTATTCCGTATAACTAGCTGTTAGATTTTATTCTATAGTTGAAACTTTCGACCTCGTTAACTAGTTTATTTTTAGCTAAATCAAATACAACTTTAAGAGAGTACACACGACCTGATGTGAAACTTTCAGCTAAAAATAATATCACAATGACGTTTTTTTCGTCTTTCTTGATAACCGGTATAATAAATTCCCATTTGGAAAAAAAAGAATATTTCTTACTTAGCAAAACTGCTTGTTCAAACAAATTCATTTCATTGGAAAATAGTTTTATTTCAGATTCTATTAATTTTGAATTCTTCGAACGAAATTGGAATTTTCTATTTAGTTTGAATGATATATTTTCCTCTAATTTCTTATTTTCGTAAATTAAATAAGTGAAAGGAAGGATTCCTGGAATGTAATATATATCTTTAGGTAATCTGAATTGGACCCATATTTTGGTTAAAATTCGATAAGTAAAATAC
>JAHLWV010000138.1 GCA_019057735.1 Promethearchaeota archaeon
ACACGATGGGCGTACTCTGCGAAGAATTTATGAAAAAGGGAATACCTTTGGTTATTCTTGACAGACATGGTGAATACGGTAGTTTAAAAGTAAAAGCAGGAGAAGATGAAGGAGCTGAAGGTGTTAAAGAAGAAAGCGAATTTGTGAACGCTATTATCGAATATTCCGATTTAAGCGTAAATAAAGGAGGCGATATCGATGTTGAATATTTATTTTCGCTAGACGCTACCGATATTGTTGCTCCAAACTTATGTTCAATTATAAATATGAGAGGTATGGATTTAAACGTACAAGAAATGATTGCCGGGAAGCTTCTGAAGAAATTATATCAAGCTAGTACGGGAAGAAAAATTGCTCCGTTTTACTTATTGCTTGATGAAGCTCATTTATTTGCTGGAAAAAAGCAAACTGAGACGTGTGAAATTGTAAAACTATTCTCGCAAGAGGGACGCAAGTTTGGTGCTAATTTAATCATCGGCACACAAAGACCTCAGTTATTGGACACAACAATTCGCGCACAAGCGGGTAGTTGGGTTGTCCATAACTTAACGGACATTCGAGATATCGATGTTACGATTTCAAGTGCAGAGGATCTAACTCGGAGCAACAAAACAGATATTCAAGGGTTAGATAAAGGTGAAGCAATTCTATGTGGTGAAGCAATTAAAGGCATACCTCTGTTTGTAAAAATACGCAAAAGGACAACTGCTCACGGTGGGGTCGGTTTTAATCCATTAGATTATCTTTCCGAGCATACGGTGGAACAATTACAGAAGCGTAAACAAAAAATCTTAGGAGAGAAAACTGCTAACGAATTAGAAACTGGAAAAGCTATTTTTGAAGAAATTACGGCACCTAAGACTTCCGCAGAATACTTAGACCAGATCGCCTTCTTAAAAGTTAGAGTAAAGGAGTTGGAAGAAGAAATAGGAATGTTAAAAGGGAGGATCATAGATATTGAGAAAAGTGATGTTCCATTATCAGTAGAGAATATTACTGGTGACGATGCCATTGAAGACCTACAAACCGAATTAAAAGTATGGAGAGAGAAATATAATTACCTTAAAGAAACTATGGAAAACCCAGAATCTGCATTCCCTTCTGGAGAAGATAATAGCGGAATGATTCTCGAACTTCAAAATAAAACTATAGAATTAGATGCGCAAGTAAAAAAATATCGATCCCAATATACCGACGCTCTTCTTTTAGCAGAAAAGGCGATAAGTGAACTGAAGAAACGTAAATAATAGTAGATTTATTTTTATTCTTATTTTATTTATTAATCTCTACATTTCTATTCAATAAAGAAAGGATTAATTTTATTTTAGATACCTCAAAATATTACTTATCATTATCTATTCTAGATTATTTACTAATTGAGAAACAAGGCTTATTATGGATATTAAAACTATTAAAGCTCTTCAAGAAGAGTTATCTACTCTAATTGGAGTTTCTGGTCATGAAGACGATGTTAGCAATTTTATATTGAATTTAATTGAAAAAGAGAATTTAGCTGATAAAGCGTGGATTGACCCTTTAGGAAACGTACTTGCAATAAAAAAAGGAACAAATGGCAAAGAGAAAATTTTATTAGACGCCCATATTGACGAGATAGGCTTTATGGTCTCTCACATTGAAAAGAACGGATTCTTAAGATTTGTTACAATTGGAGGCTGGGACACAAGAATATTATTGGGGCAATCTGTAAAGGTACGATCTAAAGTGGGAGAAATATATCATGGAATAATTGGTTCGAAACCGCCACATATCACATCTCTCGAGGAACGAAAGAAACTTGTAAAAATCTCAGGTATGTATATTGACATAGGGATGAATTCAATAGAGGAAGTTACAAAAAATAATGTTTTAATAGGTGTAACTGGTACTCTCTTTTCCCCGTTTGTAGATTTTCCAAACAATATGGTTCGTGGAAAAGCGTTTGACGATCGTACGGGTTGTAATGTGCTCATTCACGTATTAAGATTACTAAAGGAAGACCCATCGTTTAAAGATACTGTATTATTTAATTTTGCCGTTCAGGAAGAAATTGGAGGGAGGGGCGCTATTACGGGAGCATATAATCTAAAGCCAACAATAGCGCTTGCTATAGAAAATACCACAGCTGCTGATGTTCCGGGTATAAGAGATGCAGAAATCCCATCATATATAGGGAAAGGTCCAGCGATTACCGTCGCTGACAAATCTATAATCTCTAACCCTAAAGTCAACGATAGACTTGTTAAAAACGCGGAAATTGACAATATCCCATATCAGTATAAGAAACCTATGTCGGGAGGAACCGATGCGGGTAAGATTCATATTTCACGTGAAGGTGTACCAAGTTCCGTGGTTTCAGTACCTTGTAGATATATTCACTCTCCAACATCGTTATTAAAATTAGACGATATCCTTAGCACAATTAATCTCATTGACGCATTCATTCGAAATAAAGCTGATATATAAGGAAAAAAGATAATAAGAAAAAATATTTTTAATATTTATTTTTGTTTTGGTGGCTTAATTACATAAGCCAAAATTGCTGAACCGACAGACATTAATCCCATTACGATGAATAATATTAGATAGCTTCCAAAAATGCTAACGAATAAGTTAACACCTACAGCACCGATAAATCCTGCGACACCATAAGCTGTAAAAACAATTCCATAATTAGGTCCTAAATTTTTAGATCCAAATAAATCAGCTGTGGCAGTTGGAAATAAGCTAAAATTCCCTCCAAAGCAAAAGTAGATTGCGCACGTAATTATTAGGAAATAGGAAGCGTTCATATTCGTCGTGAAATAGAGAAACATCAATACCGCTTGGGTAGAGAACATAATCAACATCGATTTCTTATACGTTATCATATCTGCCAGTTTACCCCAAACTATTCTTCCTAATCCGTTAAACAAAGCGGCTAAGCTACCAATTAAAACGAAATCACTGGTTCCTATAGCATAAATGAAATTGTTTCCCACATCGACAGATTTAGCGAATGATGCGTACGATCCGATTACCATTAAACCAGACATCGCACTTAACGCAAAAGCCGCCCAAAGCATCCAAAATTGTGGTAGTTTTACTGTTTGACCTCTTTCAAATTCTAAACCAGATATTCCACTTTCAACAGAAGCAGGTGGGGGTGTCCAACCATCAGGTTTCCAACCTTCGGGAGGGTTGCTAAGAGTCAAAGCGCCAACTATTATGAGCACGAGGTAAATAATTCCCAAAACAATAAACATTACGGGGATGTTTTGAGAAATTGTCGAAACGAAGCTTGGATCGGTAGTCTCCAGGTTTGTTGGATTTACTAACGCTTTTATTACATAATTAAAAACGAATGCCCCTGCTCCAAAACCTGCTACAGCTATCCCATTTATAAAACCTTTTTTATCGGGAAACCACTTTCCCGCAGAAGCTATGGGGCATACATACCCAAATCCGATACCTGCTCCAAAGATAACGCCATAAGTAATTAATAGCCCTATAAATGTAGTCATAAATGCAGACGAAATTAGGCCAATACCAATCAAAACTGCACCTACGAGTGCGATCTTCTTTGGTCCATATTTTTGTTGCAGTTTCCCGGCAAAAATCATAGTAACCGCAAAGGATAATAATCCAACTCCGAAAATATATACAGTAACTTCTCTAATTTCGTTTAAGTAAGGGGATACGAAAATTGTAATAGTTCCCCAAGAGTAAATTGTCCCCAGTGCTAATTGAATCAACAAAGCTCCTACAACAACCCACCATCGATTTCTAATTTTTTGTTCTTTCGCCATTTTCTTTAAAAATACATATTTAATTATGTCAAAAAGTTATGTGAAGGATAAAAAGATTTCAGTAATAAATTATTGAGGATTCTACGCGGATTTTACCAGATTAAAACAAAGATCAGCAATCTACTTCTATATTATTAATCTGTAAGAAAAGAGTTTTTATATAATATGGAATCAAAATTAGAACTATGAATAAATTAAATCTATCAAAAAAAAGGATCACATTACTTTGCATTTTTCTCGCTATTTTTACAATTGGAACAGTTTTCATTTTTATAACGCCTCTTAGCGTAAAAAGCACTTATGGACTATCAACTCAAACGAGCGATGGCGTCACTATTTCTTACAACATTTTTGAACCAACAAGTGGCGGATTAAACAAACCAGCTATCATAATTGGACATGGTTCTATGGTAAATAAAGAAATGATGAAGGGATACGCCTTAGAACTAGCAGCGGCGGGATTTGTCGTAGTACCGTTTGATTTCAGAGGACATGGACAAAGCACTATGGTAGAACCAGATAATAAAACGAAAGATATAATCGCAATTAAAGAGGATCTTAATACGAGGGGCGATATTGATATGAATTCCCTAGGTTATATCGGGTATAGTATGGGAGGCTTAGGTCAAGAACTTATTGATACCGATCTAGCATTTAAATGTTTTATAGGAATTGGTACGTGGTTATATCCAACGCTGAGAGCAGGTAATTCGACAAATCCGTTAAATGTACTCATGATTCAAGCGTTATTTGACGAAGCTGTTGAGCTGTCAGGCCTTAAAGATAGTTTAGCAACTAGAGTAGGAATTCCTGTTTCTGATGTAGATTCGAATAAATTGTACGGATCGTTCCAACAAGGAAACGCTTCAAAAATTTTCTTGGATGACGATAGCAACCATTTAAAACTCGCATGGGATCAAGACTTCATTCGACAAGCAAGAGATTGGGCTATAAATTCGTTCGACCTCGATGTAGTAGATGAGAATTTTTATGTCAATATTAGAGGCTTAATATTATTATTGCAGGTGATTGGAGGTATTGGATTTTTCTTTTTAACAATTGAACCATTATCTAAATTGGTCTTAACTCCCAAAACCGATAGAGAAAAGGAAGTTCAATATTACAAAATTGAAGCATTAGATATGTCGGTAATGTCAATTTCAATTAAAACTATCGTATTTTCAATCGTCCTTGGTATTCTTGGTGTACTAATATTTATACCAATATTACTGATTTTGCCTTTAGCAGTCGCAGGTTTCGTTCTGACATTGCTGTTTGGAATGTCTTTTGGAATAATCATTTTACTCTGGAGAATAGGAAAGAAATCAAATTTATCTTTGAAAACAATACTATCAAGACCATTTAAAGGTAGAAATTCCCTTCTCAGACAAATAATATTAGGAGCAATTTTAGGAGCTATGCTTTTTCTTATTGTGTACCTTTCAATTGGATTAAACTATTTAGGGCTACTTCCGGCGATAACTAAATTCTGGACTTTACCTATATATTTCGTTATTAGTTTTTTCGTACTTCTAATTCTAAATTTGTTAACTCAGGTGGTAATTCAAAACAAATTTAGTGATTCTGTTAAAGACTCTTTAAAGGTTCTATTTTTAGGCGCTATCTTTCCACTATTGTTTTATATAGTTTATTTATTACTCGTCGGTTTTCTCATGAGAAGTCTATTTTACTTTGGTACCTTTATTCCTATTTCTATACTCATGTTCATTCTATCATCAGGTGTATCTGTAATAAGCTATAGAAAAACGGGAAACATTATAACAGGGGCAGTTGTTAACGCACTATTGTTGACCTTTTTGATTGTTACCATGTCCACGCCACAAAGCGGATTGTCGTTTATAGCGAGATTAATATTTTAAAATTATTTCAAATCTTTTCTTTTTTTTTTAAGGTGAATAGTATTTCTAAAAAATTTATTTAATATCGTAGATATATTTGTATTAACAAAATAATACATTATTGAGATAGATGTCGTCTACTAAAGGATTCGCATGGTCATTCGTTTTTTTGCTAACTGCTGTGATTTATTCTTCAATCCCAACACATTTAATATTTAATTATTGGGCATGGTTAAACACCCTAAGGTTTGATGGGCAGCCTATTTACACTCTCTTGTTATTCGTATTATTCTTATGGATTGTAGCTTTAATAATTACGATAATCTATATTGTAGCTATGATTCGTGCAATTGTTCAGAGAAAAAACGAATCTTCTGGTATCCCTAAAGGAGTTTATCGCTTTGGAACGGTATCTACTGTTGTAATTATCGGTTATATGGTTGTATGGTTTATAATTTTTAACCAGATAGCATTTTTCTCAATGTTACCTCCATAAAAAGAA
>JAHLWV010000139.1 GCA_019057735.1 Promethearchaeota archaeon
TTGGCTTGGTTTACTCGCTAAATCCCATTCAATTATTGTAAGATCATCTATACTCGAGTATCTTTGATCAACATCGTAATTATATTCTGTAGGTTTACTTAATAATGAAAAAACATCAACAGCACTAATTTCGTATTTATTTTCTTCACCCCAAAACTTTGTTTTATAGTAGAGAATATCGTGATAATTATGTAAATCGTCTAAAAATAATTCCTCAAATATTAAATAATTTAAACCTATTTCTGAAGGTTTAATTATGGATTTATTTACACCGTAGAACCCTAAATGATTTATCACATAATTATAAGCGGGATTTTTAAGGTTTTCTTTATCGTGATTAACTTCATAAGCATTACGTTTTTTCCGAAAATCTATTTTTGTTTTTTTTATGTTATATTTCTCCTTAAAATACCTTAAAAAAGCAAATTTCTTTAAATAGACTTTCTTTTCTAATTCTCTCGTTTCATTTTTATAAATTTTATATTCTTCGTAATACTGTTTTTTAGGAATTTCGAATACATCGAATTGCTTTTTCATCAACTTTAAAATGTCTAATACAATAAAGTTATCAATTTCCTCTAAAAAATATTTCAACAGTTTATATTTAAAAGCATCGTAATCTTCTGATGTGATAATATCTTTAAATACTGGATTAAAGTCCGCTAGAATTTTGTATTTTTTCTTAATAAAATAGAATGAAAAATATTTCTCGTTAAATTTGTTGGATTTTGCCATCTTAATTAAGATAGAAATTAAAGAAGAGACAAATGATTCTTTTTTAAATTCATAGTACTCTAAAATTTTGTCAATAAATTCAATAATTCGAAGCAGATCATAAAAAGTATATATCGAAACTGATTTTAGAAACGATCTGAAGCCATCTTCGATAATGTTATCATAAGCGTTAAGGTATGAACCTAAATCGCTGCTATAGGCTGATTGGAGAAATTCAAATAGTTCTAAGTATAGATTGTTTTCTATAGCGGTCTTTAGATATTTTTCAATTATAGGCTCACAATCCTTGTTCTTGAATATGGCTTTATTGAGATAATTCAAACCTTCGATACAATTATTATTATCAATGGAAATATTAGCTAATTCTAAATAGTTTTTACTTTTTTTCTTAGAGCTATAGTCTTCAGATGTAAAGTTGAAATTATTAATATTATTTAAGATATTTTTTGAAATTGACGGTTCTACCATCAATAAAAGGGTAAGTAAGTGAGGACACGCCTTTTTATCGATATCCAGCCCCGAAAAAAAGACATCACAATCATGAAAGATTTCATTTCTCCTCTCATCGATAATGAGATGATACTCGCGTTCCTCATCAAAAATGATTGCTCTTATCTCTATCGGATTTTCTTTCAACGAGATTATATTAATTTTATTTATTGGGAACTTAACTGATTCCTTATATTTTTCTACTCCGAATTTTTCAGATATTATTTCAGATATTAATTTTTTAGTCATGGTTTTAAAATCTCGATTTAATAATCTCTGAGATAAGTTTGGGAAATTCGTTCCAATCTTTAATTGTCAAAAGTTGTCCTCCTGCTATTTTTACCATTTTTTGTGCTTCTTTTAAATTATAGGATGATTCTGGAGAAATTAATACGAAATCTACATTTAAAGAACGTAATTTTCTTAATTCTTCGTTAGCCTGTTGAATATCGAAAATTTCTGCATCAGTAAATAGAACATTTAATTTTTCGCGAGAGCTAGAATGTTCTTTAAATTGTTTATTTGCCCATTCTAAAGCACTCTGAAGCCGTGTACCTCCCTTAGCAGAAACCGTAAGTAAATCATCTGCTAATTTTTCCAAATCTATTTTTTCCGACAATTTCTTTAATACATGCGTATCTGATTCGAAAAAAGCAACACCTATTTCGTCTTTTCTCATGCCATATACCAACATCGTCACACAAATAGCCATATATGCAAGTTTCTCCCCTGTCATAGAACCACTGATATCAAGTTCAAAACAAAACGAACGCAATCCCTTTGCCGTCTCGTAAACGTAAAAATCGTCGTAATTGATGTGATCCAATTTCTTGCCTTTTTCTAAAAGGTTAAAAATTGTTTCTTCCAAATCTATATTCTCAAAATCATCCCCGATTGAATATGGCCTTACTATATTGATCGGTATCGTCCCTGTTGTTGCGCTACCTAATCGTGCTCTGGAATAGTAGACACCTAAATCAATTAACATTTTTTTTGCTAATTCTTTTACTTTAACTTTAACTTTTTCAGGTAAACTACTACGATGAATAAACCATTGTTTAAGGAGATTTTCACCACTTCCAGCGGATAAACAAGATATTACTTTATCCTGGCCTTCTTTACCAGCAATTTGTTGAGCTCCTTTTAATGCCTCACCCATGTTGTAATGACCAATAGCAGCTAAAGCATCACGGTTATCGTTGGCTAATGCGCTGCTTAGTAATTCTTTGATCCTTTCTTTGTTTAGTTGATCTTGGAGTTGGTTAATCATATTACTAATCCTTTGAAAATCAGCAACTTTTTCTTCAACCATTTTTTTTAACAGTTGATAATTAGGCTCAACAAGTTCAGATATTTCCGCTTCTGACATGCCTAATTCTTCTCCAATTCTTTTAATGTCATCAGTGTTAGGGCTTAAACCAATTTTCCTTAAGAATTCAGTTGCATTTTTTAATTGATCGGGGGTATCGCAAGCCTTTAAAGTTTGAGAAATTAAATCGGGCAATTTTTGGGATATTTTCTGACTGCATTGAATATTAGGACAACTGTTCATTAATTGCTGTATCTGATGTGAGAGCGATTTTAGAGCTTCGAAATTGATGTTTTGATTGTTTGCCTCCTTTATAGCATTTTCAAGAGCTTGATTAAATAAATTATTCCATGATTTATTTGCTAAGGCATTTTTTGTCAGAGATTCTAATGATAAATTCATTTGAGAATTTAAAGATTGCTGATCGAGCTTATTAAGTAATTCTTCTCTTAAATTGGTTCCAAAATACTGATCTAATGAGTCAGCTAGATTGAAATTATGCTCAAAGGAAGACTGGTTTAAGGAATTATTTAAGATTTTATCTTGATCAAATTTAGGTGTTTCACCTAATGTTTTCGCTGCGTTAAATAGTTGATCTAAATTATTAATCTGGTTTTGTAGTTGATTTTTAACCTGTTTTATCTGTTCCAGTATATTTTGATTGTCTGATGTTTCCCCAATAAATTTTATTGATTTTAAAAGATCGTCAAATTTATTCGCATTAATTAATTTCGTTAAATCTTCTATGATGCTTTGATGAGAGAGAGCCTTACTTGCGAGTTTTTCCCATTCTCGAAAGGATTCTTGCTGAATCAAGTCGTTTAGACCTAAATTAGAACCAGCTTTTAAATCCTCTGGACTTAATGAGTTAATTTTTTGTTCCAACCTTTTTTGTGCTTCTTGTATCAACTCTTCTAAAGAAGAAATCTCTTCTTTATACAATTCTGAGTCGTCATTGAAAAAATTTAAAGCAGATTTATAAGGCTCCTCTTCTCGTTTAGCGTTTAATTCGTCTAAAAACTCCTCTAGTTTTTGAATTTTATTCGTATCAAGCAATTTAGTCTTTTCGATTTCATCAATCATTTCTTGAAGCTTATCAAGTTCTGTTAATATATCAGAATCGTCTAATTTTTCACCAAATTCACCCTCTAAGTTATCATCTTCTTGAAAGAATGAATCAATCATATTCTTTTTATAATTAGGAAAGAGAATCTGAAAAGCTATATCTTTTGCTATTTCTTGATTGTCTGGAAAAGAAGTCACTGCGCTTATTTCTATGTAATCGTTAGCAGTTACCACCCCTTTACGATAATATCTTGATAAGAGCAATTTAGGAATGGATAGAACTTGTCGAGAACTTGGTATCTGAACGATATCACGATGTCTTCTCATCCTACGAATGAAATCTACAGCAAATTCACAAGGATTTTCTGGAAAAACGCCCATAAAATTATCAGATGCCTCCTACGACCCTAAAGTTTTGTGTATTATATTTTCAATTATGTGTTCAACTTTTGTGCCCGGTTTTGGTTTGATTGAACCTAATAAAACATGTTGAGTAACTTCTGAAAGATATTCATATACTGATACCTTTTCTTTTAGCTCTCCTTTTTTTTCTAAGGATCGTCTACGACCTAAAAGTTTAGCAATAGCAATACCAGCTCTAATGGAGGCTGGTACCTCAATATCTATTTTATTTTTTCTTGTTTCATTTATTATGGAATAAATTAGTTCTAATTCGGATTCTTCTATTTCAAAATGTTCTGGTAAATTTATTCGGATAATATCGAGCTCAGTCGCCTTATCTGGATACGTTAGTTTGATCCACACCTTAATTCTATCTTTCAAAGCCTCAGATAACCGATGTGTTCCAGATAATTCTTCAGGGTTCATCGCAGAAATAAAAAAGAAATCTTTATCGGCTTTTATTCTTCCGAGGTGAGGAATGCTGATAGATGCTTCCTCTAATGGTTCTAATAGCGTATTTTGGGAATATTCTGTAGCTCTATTAATTTCATTTGCTAAAAACGTACCACCCTCCAACATAGCTCTCAAAAGTGGTCCAGGATTGAACGCTTCTAACACAAATCCTTTTTTTAAAGTAATTGCAGGGTCGAAACTTCCAATGAAATGGCTTGGCTTTATTGATTCGTCAAGCGTTAGCCAATTAAAAGTCTTGTTTTTATTTTCTTTTGCTCTTAACTTCGCAAAATAGCGACACAGAATAGTTTTTCCAACTCCAGGAGGACCTACAAGAGCGGGAAATAATCCCGTTGCCTCTGCATCTCTAAGTAATTCTAAAGCTTTTCCATACTGCCCTGTCAAGACAATATCGATTTGTTCATCAGAAATATTCTTGATGAGTCGTTCCTTGAATAATTCCTCAAATCTTTGTTTATCAATCATCGTAAAAATCTACTATAATAGTTTATGTGTATAGTAATTGTTAATTTTTAATCTATATTTTTATATAGTATAAACAGTACAAAAAATATTTTGATCCTTGTTAGAAATTTGACGCAAAAAACTCGACCACACCCTTTTTTAAAGTGGGCAGGCGGTAAACGGCAATTACTACCACAAATGGAGGAGCATTTCCCTAAATACTGTAATAGATACATAGAGCCCTTTATTGGTGGCGGAGCTGTTTTTTTCCATTTGCTTCCTGAAAATTCAATTGTATCAGATAATAATCCCGATTTAATAAATTGCTACAAGGTTATAAAACAAGATGTAGAGGGTTTAATAAAATCTCTAAAGAAACATAGATACGAAAAGAATTACTATTATGAGATTCGAGCTCTCGACCGGGATGTTAAAAATTTTGCTGATCTATCAGATGTTGAGAAAGCTTCACGATCCATTTATTTAAATAAAACCGGATACAACGGATTATATCGCGTTAACAGTAAAGGTCTCTTTAATGTTCCTTTTGGAAGGCATAAAAATCCAAAAATATGTGACGAGACAAATCTAAGAAATGTTAGTCAAGCTTTAAAGAAGGTTGAAATATTTCGGGGTTCTTTCGAAATCTGCTTAGATTTTGCAGAAAAAGATGATTTTATATACTTTGACCCCCCATATTTTCCACTTTCTGACACTGCTTTATTTACAAGTTATACTAAAAATAGTTTTGACAAATCTTCGCAAATAAAATTATTTGAAGTGTTTAAGGAACTTAATATGAGAGGGTGTAATCTAATGCTGAGTAATTCCTATTCCGAATTCATATTAGATTTGTATAAAGATTTTAAAATTATTACATTGAAAGCTAAAAGAAATATAAATAGCAATTCGCAGAAAAGGGGATTAATTAAAGAAGCTTTGATTTTGAATTAAGATATGCAACATTCAATTATAACAACTTTTATTTAGTTTTATAATTATATTAAAAATTAATACGAAGTGTTTATTCAACACCAGTAATTACGAATTATGTTGATTTTTTATGCAAGTAGAGCAATTTTCTCCATCTGATTATAAGGATCGCATTTTAAGAATGAAAAAAGAAGTTGTTTCCCAACC
>JAHLWV010000015.1 GCA_019057735.1 Promethearchaeota archaeon
TTACATTATAGACATAAGTACTGTTTAGAGCAAGAGGTTGATAAAATTCTTCTGGAATTTCTTGGTTAGCTCTTACATTTGGGATTGATACTAAAAATATTGCTTGAAATACTAAGGTTAAAGTTAAAATACTTAGCAATAGATTGTGTTTTTTCATAATTCAATTCTTTTTTTTTTAATTTTTCTATTAAATATGACGGTTGTAGATTATAGAAAATATAGTGAAGGAGGTTTTTTAAAAGTTCGGAAAAAATAGGATATCTTGTACTATTCTTAACTTTTTTAATGATTTAGAGATTTCTAATCCTCTTATACGACAACATTAAAATTTTAATATTTCGTTTCTAAAGATATTTTGATTTAGATTTCATTCAAATAGATCGTTTCATTATAATCGTCAATAGCAGAAGAGATAGGACCTTTTAAATATTCGATTCCCAAATCAAAATCAATTCCGGCAAAAAATCGAAGAGTTTCAAGAGCATTCATTCCTTTAAAGAAGGATGCAAGTTGAGAAAGAGAATATTGCTCTTCGTATATCAATCGGATCATCCTTTCGCCAACAGATTCTTGACTTGCATCAGTGTAACTCTTGCTTATGTCTTTTTTAATTAGATTCAATATTCTTGAATGTAGGTCTCCTTGAGTATAAGGTATTTCGAAGTATTAAAAAATATTAATTTTGTATTGCTATAAAAGAGGATTAGAAGGGCCTAAATCCTTAAATAAGATAGGAATAGTACAAGATGTACTAATTTTCCCGTACTTTTAAAACCTTTCTTTCACTACATATTTTAGAGTTTTTAATAATTCAGTTGAAACCTTAAAAATATGAGTTTTAAAAAAGAAATACCAAAAGTTCCTTTAAGCACTCAAATTTCCAAAACCGATGATAGAGATATATTGAATACTGAAAGAGTGAATAGTTCAGTTTGGTTAGGAAGGAGATCCTTTCGAACTTCGCTTATTGCAACATTTACGGCTTTAGCAATTGTTTTGGGATATGCAATGGCATACATTCCCAATATTGAAGTTTTTACTTTAATGATCTTCTTATCGGGTTTTATTATGAGCAAAAAAGAAGGAGCAATAATTGGATTATTGAGCGCATCCATTTTTACTTTTTTTAACCCTTTAGGACCTTCTCCACCCCCACTTTTTATTTATCAACTGATACATTATTCTTTAACCGGAATATCTGGTGGTTTGACAAAGAATTTTATGCTGAATAGAAAATTCTTTAAACCGAATGAAGATTTGTACGTATTTCAGGTAATGGTTATATTTGGTGTTATTGGAGGGATTCTTACGTTTTTGTTCGATATATTAAGCACTTTGTTTGGTGGATTTGTTGTATCTCCTACATTAGATTATTTTATAGCATCATATTTATTCGGACTAGTTTTTACTACGGTTCACTTAATAGGAAATATATTGATATTTGTATTTCTCCTACCAGGATTAATTCAAATAATAATGAAATTAGTAGATTAGACCTAGAGAAATATAAATAAGAAATAAGTTAAAATTAAAGGTTAAACTATTCTGCTGCTGTCAGAAGGGTAACTTTTCCACCAGCGGATTCAATTTTCTCGATCGCTCGTTTCGAAGCCTTGTCAACGGTGATATTGATTTTATTATTGACTTCACCACGACCCAAGATTTTTTGAACATTGAGGTCTTTCATATTAATCGAATATGTCGTTCCTGTTTTGGTAGCAATGTTTTTCTGAGTTAAATCTTCAATTGTTAAATCAAGGTCTTTAATATTTAAGGTGTTTACGTAGTAAATCCGCCTAATATCTTGCGGTCTCTTAAACCCTTTCTTACCAAAGTCCCAATCAGGATCGGGAAATCCCAATTCTTTTTGCTTTAGATAATAGGATTTTTTACTTTTCTTCCATCCTGTTGTTTTTCCTTTTCCAGCCCTTTGACCCGCTTTTCGGTGTTGACCAACTCTACCATAGCCTACAGTTCGAGTTCCTCTCATTTTTCGTATTCTTTTAGGAAATTTTCTCGTCATTTTATTTAACCCTCTTATTACATCATTTTGTGAAGTATCACATTTATAAACTGATCTACGTAGCCCAGAGTTCCGCCTTCATGGTAATGTCTTTTAATTGTTCCGCGGTGTCCTTTTCTTGGGGGATGTAACCGAAAAACTGGTTTGATTTTGTAGACATCTTGGGTTCGATATTTGATTTCTCCTGATAGGAGCGCCTTTGAAAATTCTTTCATATCTTTGTACTTAGTTAGATGTTTAATATGTTCATCCGTGAGTGGTTTATTTCCTTCAACTTTTCCTCTGGTTCTTAATAAGCGTAAGAGCGTTTTTTCGTCAATTTCGCCATAGGCAATATAATCTTTGCACTTATTAAGCATGCCTAAGTAACTTTTTTCGCCCCATATAAGGACCCCATGGTTTACTTTGTGCATTCTTAGCATTTTTAAAGAATCTAAAATTGTGCGTTTCATTCCTGGTGCACCCCTTATACGAATTGCAAAGTGCAACGCAGGGGGTTTCGGAGTTTTAGTTTTTGATTTTTTTCTTACAATTACATTATTTTCAGCCATCATTTACACCACTCATCAGTTATAAATTGAAATTAAATTTATGAGCATTCTTAAGAGCATTAAAGGTAGCTTTTACTAGGTTTTCGCTAGTTCGCGTATCTCCGAAGGATTTGCTCCATATATCTTCTATCCCAGCCAACTTTAACACTTGTTTTACCTTATCAGCACAAACTAATCCAACTCCTTGCGGAGCAGGAATCAAGTGTATTTTGACAGAACCGCACTTTCCATCTACTTTAAAAGGTACGCTGTGAGTATGGCCGCAACCACATTCTTTACTACCGCACCCTCTAATAACAGGAACCACGGCAAGCTTCGCCCTGTCAATTGCTTTTCTAATTGCTGGTCCTACTTCTCTTGATTTAGCTGAACCAACACCGATAAACCCATCAGTTCCAACGATAACGACCGCTTTAAATCTAGATCGTTGACCGCTAGCTGTCATCTGTTGAACCATATTTATTGTAATAACGCTTTCTTGGAGTTGAGGAAGAAGAACATTAATTATTTCTTTTTCTTTTACAACAAGATTGTTCGCAAATATTTTATCCAAAGTGATTAATCCACTTTGTACAAGTTCTCCAAGTTTGGTCTTAGGAATCCAACCTTCATTAATAGGTCTCGGACTTCTTGGTTTTCTCTGATTTCTCTGATTTCTCCGTTGACTCATTTAATTCACCTTTTAAGCACTTTCTTCAATTTGTTTTAATGTATTGGAAATATCTTTACTGATTTTTAATGGATTTACATTATTTTTTTTTATATACCCTGAGAAAACTTGTTCGTATTTTTCGGGGTCCTCGGTTTTTAGGAGATTTGCATATCTCTCAATGTGAGAGCCATTGACAGTTTCTTCTATATTTTCAGGAAAGAAAGCCTCTTTATGAGGGATCTCTAAACCAGAAGTTACGATTCCTTTAAATGCTGCCAACACGCGATTTTTGTGATAAAATATTCCCAAATCAAGGATTGCTTCTTGAACATCTTGCTTTTTTGCTCTAATTCCTGCTAGAAATCCTGTTAAGTATGCTGCGGGAATGTTTCCAGTATTTGCATTCCATCCAAATTTGGTTGTTAATTCTTTAGAATGCGCAGAGACTATGATTTTATCTCCTCCTAGCTTTGATTGAACAATTTGTACTGTGATATGATTATTTGAAGCCCTAATTACAGCTCTTAATTTTTTAGATTTTAATAATTTTAATCTTTTGTGGTAATTCGTTTTTCCTTCTGCTCTCCTTCTGAATGGTCTTCGATATCTTGGTCCTTTTGCCATAATTTATCTACCTCTTCTAATTAAGTCTTTTTCTTTGATGTAACGGTTCATTTGCGCAACGCTAGTAAACATTCCGCCTTTAGCGTTTTTATATAACTTTCTATAAGTTGCGGTAGTAATCAATTTTCGATCTCTTAATTTTTTAAGCTCCCGTCTCTGAGGGCGAATTCGATTCATCCACTTTTTTTTCTTTGGAGTTCGTGCCCCTTTTTTTCCTTTTCGTTTTCCTATGCCTCTAGCCCTACCTTTTTTCTTGCGTTCATGAAGTAGGTTCTTTCTATATTTTGAATTGCCTTTTTTATATTTTTTTATAATAATGCCTTCTTTTACCAAATTGCGGATGTCTTCTCGAGTGATTGCCATTTTTATTTCATCTATTAAGTATGGATCGAAATAAACCCGGTTCTCACCACATTTCAAAATTTCCGCTGCCATTCTTTTTTGGGCTTTTAAACTCATTTTTTATCACATGAAATTATATAATTATGAGAATTTTGTTAGTCCTCGTCTTCAAGTAAATCATCATCATCCAGATCGTCAATAGAAGATTTAAGGGCTGCTTCTAGACTATCTATCTCTCCTTGCGATATTCCAATATTAAGGACTTTAAATCCTCTATTTTTAGCATAATCAATTAAGTGTATTCTTTTTTTAATGCCTAATGTAGTAGAAATTTTTATTGCGTGTTTTTTATTATTTAAGGTTTTCAAATCATCAATAGTTACGACTCTTACCTCTTCATATCCTGATGGATGTAATCCACGTATTTTTTTAGGACCTCTATACCCTGGTGAAGGTGATTTGACTCCTGATTTAGATTTTATTCGAGTTCGTGAATCAATTCCTCTTGCTTTTCGCCAAGAATCTTTCACTCTTACATATCTCCAAGATTCTACTCTCCTAAAGGAGGGGCGCTTCTTATTTATTTTTTTCCTAAGTTCTATTAGTCTTTTCTGTTCCATATCTCTTACCTCTTTTTATTTTATCTCCCAGGTAACTTCGTCTCCGCTTTGAATTTTATAGAGGTATACACCATCTTGAAACACTCTTGGGTCTTTCTTTCTTATTCTGCAAGCTTTTTTTATGTTCGCAGCAGTTTGACCTAATGTTTCTTTATCGGGTCCAGTTAATATTACATCCTCGCCGTCAATTTTAACATCTACATTTTTCAGATATTTAGTAACCCTTGGAGCTCTCTCCCCAAGGAAGTTAACAACGTGAATTTCCATTTTATCAGGTATTACTTCCACTGTGCATGGAAAATGACTATAACATACTTTACAAATATACTTATAGTTTACTTGAACGCCATTTATTAAATTTTTAATTAGATTGATAATAGTTTTTACCAAAGCAAGGGTTCCACTTTTTGGGAAGTTAGTGGTAAATGTCATAAGATTTCCTTCAATTATAACCTTTATACCTCTTATATGCGAAAAGTTTTTTGTTATCTTTCCGTTAGGTCCACTTACAGTAATATGATGGTTTCCGTCAAGGGTAACAGTAACTCCCTCCGGAATTTCCAGTTCTTCTTTAAAAAATGCTACTTTTACCATTTATCTTTACCTTTTTTTTTTTAACTGTGTTAATAGACATAACAAAGCGTCATACCGCCGATATGTTTTTCTTCGGCTTCTTTCATGGTCATAATACCTTGATTTGTAGTTAACACGATTATTCCTAAACCAGGTGCTGGTAGTAACTTCCTTTCAAGTGATTCGAACTGCGAGACATTGTGATTAAGTCTCATTAAACCAGCACAATGATTAATTTTACCTAACAACGCGACTTTGAATTTACCTTGCCTGCCATCGTCGTACCTTTCAAACTCTCCGACATATGCGTGTTGTTGAAAGATTCTAAGAACCATTTGGTTTAATTTTGATGCAGGACTAATGGTTACTTCCTTCTTCTTAGCTCTTTCAGAGTTTTTAAGATTATTACACATATCGGCTAATGTATTCGCTATTTTCTACACCTCATACTAAATAATTTATTAATCATACCTATAAAATCCAATATCTTTTCCAATTTCGTAAAAGCATCGACGACATATATACAAACCATACCTTCTTATTATTCCTCTATGAGTATGACATCGTCTACACTCTCTATGACCTTTACCTATTTTACCTTGCGGCATAATCATCATTTTTTGTTTATTTAAATATAGTCTAATTCTAATTTGTCTACAATTTCGACTCCAAAATTCTTTTTCAAGAAGTATTGCGCTTCTATTCTAGATACATAGTGGTGTTTGGAAACTTTTGCTCTACTTTTTCTTCTGTATTTAACTCTCATTCCAGGTCTTACGATTCTCCCGACGACATCAAGACCCCAAATACCAATAACATTATCATATTCAACTCCGGGAATGGTAATATGTTCAGTTATACCAAAACCGAAATTTCCGTAATTATCAAAGCTCTTTCTAAGAAACTTATCATTGTTAACAACAAGTAATCGTTTTAGTAACTTTTCTGCCTCTTCTTCCCTGATAGTTACCATTGTGCCTATTGGTCTTCCGATTCGCAAATTGAACTCTTTAACATTTTTTTTAGAAAGTGTTTTCACAGGAGTTTTGCCAGAAATAGTTTGTAATACTGTAGCTGCTCTTTCTAGTTCTTCACCGCCTGCACCTACTCCAATATTTAGTACAACCTTTTCTAAATATGGTTTTTTCATAGGGTTAGCCCACATTTCTTCAAATGTCTTCTCTTGCTCTTTTATAGATTTTTTCTTGATTTCTCTTGCTGCTTTCGACGACATTATTTAGTTCCTCTCTTAGTTTTATTCTAAATTTGGTAAGTTAATCTCCGATTGATCCTCTCCTATTATAAAAGTATAATCGTAGAGTGTTTCTGTATGTTCTGAATTATGTTGGATAGAAACTGTACTAGCTTTCGGACCAAATCGTTTTAATATTGTGGAAATTTTGCCTAGCTGTCCTATGTTTTTACCGGATATTATAATTGCTAGATTTCCCTCTTTAAATTTTAATACTTTTAGAATTTCTTGCTCTGGAATTGTTATTTTTAAAACATCCATTCGTTTATAGATGTCTTCTTTAGGATGCTTCGGATCTTTAACGCTGACAAAAATATTCCTCCCATCGTGCAAGTTTAATTGTATGTTTCCCCCTTTTAAGGTAGTCTTTTGCGTAATTCTGCATAATTTGAATGTGCTTTCTGCTTCAGGAATTTCGTGTAAAATTAATCCATGATGTGAGTCAGGTAAAACACGATAATGTGTATTTGTTTTTACGATACTTAGTACATCCATTAATCCAACTGGAAATGTTCTATCCTTAACAACCTTTCCATCGACTTTAAAATTCCCTAAACCTATTAACTTTTTTGCTTCTCTGTGGTTATCAACAATCTCAAAAAGATCTCTCACGATATGTAGTAAAGGCAAGCAAAATCTACTCGGATGAGGCCCCGGTGAAGGGGTTATAAAGAATTTACCATGCTTTCTTTTTATCTGTAAAAATTTAGGTGTATTCAGTCTTTTTAGAGATCTTGAACCTCCATGCCTCGTCATTTAATCTTTATCCTCCTCTTTCTGTTTTTTTGGACCTGTTAGTCCCTCATCTCTGAATCCAAAGACCTCTTTTCTTTCAATCATACTCGCTCTCCATGGATCCATTTTTTTCTCTTTCTGGAATTTTGTTATAATCATTTTTGAAATGTGGATAGCTGGGTGAAATTGAGTCCCATCCGTTTTATCAAAAGTAGCTTCTTTTATTTTTGCTCGCTGATTTTTAGTGATTTCGATGACTTCTCCTTCAAAATCCTTGAATTCACCTCTTATTATTCTGACTCCATCTCCTACTCTTAGGGGGAGTGTTTTAATTCCGTACTCTTCTCGTAAGAAGTCAGCTATTCTTACAGTTAATAATTTTGACCTCTGATGGTTTTTATGTCTATACAATGACTTTCTTTGCTTTCGAGGTTGTTTCGATTTTACTTTCATTTCTTTTAGCTCTTTATCCTTATTTTTTAAATGATTAACGATGAAATTGATGCTAATCGCGGAAATAATTCTGCTGCTTCTCTTGCAATAGGTCCACGAATTTCGGTTGCTTTGGGGTCGCCTTCCTTAGTTATTATTACTCCAGCATTATCCTCAAAACATAATCTCGTGCCATCTACTCTCCTATAAATCATTTTTTGTCTTACGATAACAGCTTTTACGATATTTCCCCGCAAATCTGGTCGACCTTTTTTAACAGTTACGGTACAGACTGATCCTACTGATGCTTTTGGCAATCTTCTTATTCGTGTTTTGGAACCATCGACATTAATAATTTGAGCGATTTTTGCTCCAGAATTATCGGTAATAAAAATTCTCGTACCGTTTTGGACACCATAACTGGTTCTAGGTTTTGATAAGGTTTTTCTTCCAAGTTTTCTTCTTGTTCCCATTTAATTCGCAGCTCCTGCTTTTATTTTATCTAAGACGATAAACGCTTTAGTTTTTGATAGTTTTCTACTTTCTCCTACTCGGACTAGATCTCCAACGTTAATATCGTTCTTTAAACATTCTGGAAGATGACATGATAGGCGCGAATTTCGTCTCTCATAACGTTGATATTTCTTAACAAATTGAACATAATCCTGTCTGATTACAACTGTGTTTTTGGATTTTTTATTGACGACGACTCCTTGAGTAATTTTACCTCGAATTCGTGTGCTCCCATGAAAAGGACAGTCTTTATCATTACATTCACGATTTGATGGAGGATTAACTCCGGGAATGCCAATATTTCTAACGCTCATTTTTTTATCTCGACCACTTCTTTTTCTTTAAACTTCTCAATCTATTTTCTGGAATGCCAACAATTTTCGATCCATTAACTTCTAACATTCCATCATCAAGTGTAAATCTAAAAATATAATCTTTCTTGATGTATTTTTTTATTTCATTATTTTTTTCTGATATTAACATATTTTGAGTATCATCAATTACAACGCCTACATCCATAAATTTAGAATGAGTTGGCTTCGACTTAAGTTTAGCTTGCGCTCTAAAACCTATCAAATCGTGGTAGATCAGATACTTTGGACTAATCATTATAATTTCAACAATTTCTCTTCATTTTTTACTGTAAGAATCCTTGCGATTTGTTTTCTCAGTAATTTCGCTTTCGCAGGATTATCTGCAATACCGCCACCAGTTTGTTGGCTGTATAACATCATTAATTCTTCTCTTAGGGTTATTAAACTTCTTTCTCTTTCTCTTTCATCCATTTCCCGGACTTTATTTGCGGTTATTATATCCATTTTTATCGCTATCCATATTTTTATTTCATATTTTTTTATTCGTCACTCTTTTCGTCAGTATCTGTATCTACTTCTGGCTCCAGAGAAATTTCAGAAATTTCTTCCTCTTCAACTTCTTCGAACAGGTCTTTTTCTTCTTCGGTTGGTTCTCTTGTTTCTTCACTTATCTCGAGATCTTTTTCCACTTTTGTTTTACGTAGCTCGGCTTCTAATTTTGCTTGAACTTTAGCTAATTCTTCGTGGTTTACTACGATTGTATCACCCATTCTTACATCAGCGTGCATGATCTTCACAATTATCCCTAAAGTTCCGGACTTCATAACACACTGAGCTACTCCTTTATCTACTCCTTCTTGGGCAGGTTGACCTGATTTTTTCATTGTACCAGCCCTAAACACCGTCGTCCGGGCCCTCTGTGAAGTAACCTTACCCGAAACGATGATTTCTGTACCTTTTGCTCCAGAATCCATGATTTTGCGTAATATATAATAACCTGCTCTTCTGTAGTGCCTTCCCCGATCTAGTGAATACGCTAAACGTTCCGCCATAATCTGTGCATTCAAATCCGGGTTCTCTACCTCTTCAACTTCGATCTGGGGCATTTCTAAGTCAAACCGCTCGTGTAGGATATCTGTAATCTCTTGAATACGCTTTCCACCCTTACCAATTACAAGACCGGGGCGAGAGGTCCGGAGAGTGATTCTGACGCCGAGGGGAGTTTTTTGAATATCAACACCTGCAAATCCTGCGCGAACAAGTTCAGACCTAAGATATTCGTTTATTTGCATTAACTTGATTCCTTGTTCGATAAAGTGTTTCGCTAATGGACTCATAATAACTACTTTTTTTGATAATTTTGATTAAATTTATAATTTTAATTTTAACTTGGAAATTCGTACACTACAATTTCTACGTGACTTAAATGACCAAACTTAGGAGATGAGCGACCGTGAGCTCGTTGAATGTAGCGCTTTATTATTCTTCCTCTATGTGTTGCTGCGTGAATAATTCTACATTGTTCGGTATCCAACCCTTTAAATTCTGCGTTGGATTCAACGGAAGTAAGAATTTCATAGATTCTAGCGGCGGTTTTTTGGGGGTATCTACCAGCATACCAGCGGTATTGTTTCAAGTCTTTTCTGTGAGCTTGCTTCTTTTTATGTCTTCTAAATGGTACGGATTGTTTAAGTTGAATAACTTTCTCTAGATACCTTTTGGCTTGCTCAAGCTTCATACCTTTAATTATAGCACAAACTTCTCTTGCAGGTTTGGGTTTTATTCGCAAATCTCTACCCGAAGCTTTAGCCAACCTGTCTGCATCATATTTTTGCTCTACGAAAGAATAACCCCAGTTAGGCATTTTATTCATCACTTATATTATTTTAATTATTTTAATGGAACATACTTACTTGAACGTGTGGCTCCAATTCCCGGAGACCCATGCTGAACATGTCTTCTAGTTTGTGAGAATTCTCCTAGATAATGACCAATCATTTCAGGTTTTACTTCTACTATTTCGTAGGATTTCCCGTTATAGACACCAATTTGTAAACCAACCATTTCTGGGAAGATTAACATATCTCTAACATGCGTCCGGGTAAGAATATCCTTTCCTCTTTTCTTAGCTCTATACGCCCTTCTTAACCTTTCAAGAAGTTTCTTTTGTCTGGGAGGAAGTCCTCTTCTCAACGATCTTCGCGCTCTTGCGGGTAATAGTCGGACGAACTCGTCCATGTTCATTTTTTTAAGTTCCTCTAAGGTGTGACCTCTATAATGAAATTTGAGGCGATCTCTTTCTTTTTTTAAGTCTATTTCTTTATCCTTCGTTTCTTCATCAGTTTCTTTTGAAAGTTTTTCAGTAGTTTCATCCGGTGTCATTTCTTTTTGTTCTTCATCGTCCCGTTCTTCATTTGGAGCCATAATTCCACCAATCTATTTGTTCCATTCAATATTTTATGTTTATTTTTTACGCTATTTGTAACACGTGTAAAGAAATTAGTTATCTATCAAATTTGAATTTTATTAAAACCAGAGAACCAAAAACCAAAAACTTAAAAGGTTGCTAAGTGACCTTCGAGAAAATTGTATTATCTCTAAATCTCAATTTTTATCGATGTAGTTAAGTGGAGAATTTCAAGTTTCGTTCACGATTGTTTAGGAATAATTATTTGGATTATATACTCTAACTATATCTTCTTCATTAAAATTTCCACTCCATCGTTCTTCTACAATCACAAATTGTTCAGGATCGTTATTAGGATTCAGTATCGAATGATACATCAATTTATCGTTTATAAATTTCGTTTCCGCCTTGACAAAATAATACACTTTGTTCGCATTTATGATTATTGGCTTACCTTTTAGAATTCGCCATATTTCGCTCCTGAACTTGTGTGTTTGAATTGATATACCTATCCCCGGTTTAATAAATATTAAATTATAGTCTGAGTAGGTGAATTTAATGCTATACCATTTATTTAGTACCTCAAGGAATCCATTTGGAACATTATACTTCTTCTTGAATAATATTGGGTTAATTCTTGCTTTTTCAGATAACTCAAATTTATAAGGATCATAAATCGTTCTGTGATTAGAAACATCATTACTATAATTAACTTCTATTTCCTCATCATTTTTATTTATTAACATGTAACAATCGTTTGGTTTTACAATCAAATTAGCTTTTATTAAATTTTGAGAGTAAAAATTATTGCCATTTATTAGAAAAATGTTAACCAGATGATTGGAATCTAGGATTATCTTAAGCTCTTTCTGGTTGTTTTTTCTAAGATTTGTTCCTCTACCCTGGCCAATGATTTCTTCCTTCACATAACCAACCTTTAACTTTTATATTCTGCTATATTCTTTAAAACGCTCCTTAATTTCGTTTAAATACGGTAATGATGCTTGCGCTCCCTTTCGAGTGACTGATATGGATGCAGCAGCCGATGCGTATTTTACTGATGTTATTAGATTTTCGCCTTGGTTTAACATACTTGCAAATACGCCATTAAAACAATCGCCAGCACCAACGGTATCAACTGCTTGAACTTTTAAGGCAGGAATATCTGTAATTCTATCTTTTTTTGCATCATAGATTAAAGACCCCTTGCTCCCAAGTGTTGTTATGATTACATTCACACCGTATTCTGATATATCTCTGGAAGCCTGAATTATGCGTTCTTTTTTCTCATTTTTCAGATTTTTAAGGTTCAATAATGAATGTAAACGCAATAGTTCTCCCTCGTTAGGGATTAAGATATCTACATTACTTAATATTGAATGACTAATAGGCTTTAAAGGCGCAGGATTAAGAATTTTTATACAGTTACCTTGAGCTGCCATTTTAAAAATTTCTTCAATTGTTGCTGATGGTATCTCCATCTGAACAACTAAAGATTTCGCATTTCTAATAATCTCATTGTTTGCTTTAACATCATCAGGTGTTAGATTGAAATTAGTTCCTGGTGCTACGCTAATCATATTTTCACCAGTTTTATCGATCATAATAAAAGCAACACCACTTGATTCGCTGGAATCCCTAATAATGGATTTAATATTAATTCCTTCAGATTTCAATTGTGAAATCATTTGGTCTCCAAATGCGTCTGTCCCAATTTTACCAATAAAAGTTGTTTTTGAACCGGACCTAGCAGAAGCAACTGCCTGATTCGCACCCTTTCCTCCTAAGAATTGCTTAAAAATGCCTCCAGTTACCGTTTCTCCTGGATTTGGAAATCTTTCTGAGTAAATATTCAAATCCATGTTGCTTGAACCGACGATAAGAACATAGCGATCGAGATTTGACATGGTTTCGCTTGTATAAAAACGATATTTTAATTCATAATTTCATTTATAATATCAAATTATGGATCATCACAATTAAAACCAAATGATCGTTAACGAATGGTTTTAATTTAATATAATTTTAAAAACAATAATAAGCAAGGTAACTTTGCTTGAATAAGCAAAATACCCTAGCTTGAAAATATTAAAAAAAAATACATCTGAAATTCATAAAGGTGTCTAATATGGCCAAAGATAAGATAATTGGAGCAATCGTTATGATCCTTGGCATTTTAATCGCTATTGTCTACACAATGGGAAGCGTTGTTGATTTATGGTTTAATACCATAGGAAATAACCCTAATTGGGATGTAGTGTTTAATTTGTTTGGTATCGATTGGCTCGACTACAGATTATTTACTGTTCTACCGCTCTGGATTATGGTTCTTCTAATAGCGATTATTGCTATATGGATTGGATATTCAATGCTCACAACTCCCGCGCCTATTCCTCTCGAAGAATTGGAAGAGGAATTAGCTGCTGAAGAAGAATCTGGAGAGTAGAAAGAGAATTATTAACAATTTTTATTTTTTTTATTTTGTTATAAGAATATGATTCTAAAAGTTTAATTTCGTAAAGTTCAAGTCCAAATTTGCTAGATCAATTTGAATTAGAGAATAATTAGGAATTTCTTTAGCGTCATTAGTAAGGGGGGTTGTACTTACTATTATTTCGTTGCTATTTCGACTTATAAACAAAGTATGGTGCCGACCGTTAAAATTCGTATTATGATTAGTGATCACATTACACATCTGGGAATTGAAGAGAAAAGCGTTAGCACCAGCGCCAATTTCAATTTCCTTAAAGACAAATTCCAACGCACTCTCTAAATCTTTATTTTCTTGTATTTGGTCAATTATGGAGCATAAATACTTTCGAGTATCTAAGCCTGTTTCAGTATAAATTCTATCCAATTTAGGAGTATTTAGTTTTATTTCAGGAAAATTTTTAATTATACCGTTATGAGTAATTAGGTACTTCTCACCAATGTCTATAGGGTGTACGTTTTCAAATTTCCTTTTCCAAGGTAGAGTTTTCCTTGCGTGAACTAAAAGAAATCGAGTTTTAATCTTTGTAAGGCTTTCCCAATCAGCGTTGTAAATGGGGTTAATATCTCGCTTAATTACGAGTTCGTTATTACTTTCTGAGAGATAAGCAAACCCCCAACCTAAGCTATGGTGTCCAAATATGTCATACCTCCTAAAATAGCGCCAGTGACATGTTGCAAGAAAGCGTTTTAGAATTGTGTAATCGATATTGAATGGCTCAAGAGAGCACTTAAAGAACATGCGACACATAATCTATCCTTTAGAAGTAATATATTTGTATATCAAAATTAATTCTCACCTAAAAAGTACGCGAATAAAGAACCGTCGTCGTGACAAGTAATTAGAGTTTTGCTATCTAAATCGAGTTTTGCGTCATTAACACACGATTTCTTTTTAATTTCTGCTAGGATTTTACCAGTGTTATCTTCAAGGAGTAGTGTTTTACCCCTAGTTGTACCAATTATAAAAAAGTTTTGACCTTTAAAGATAACATGTGATAATGTTTCCACATTCACGTTGTTAATTTCCCAAATAATACCTAAATCTTGGTTGAAACACATCACTTTAGAATTGAACTCGAAATCATCGATGTTTATCAAACTGTCAAAAAAATCAAAAGAGTATGTAGTAACAAGTAGATTATAATTTTTCATAGATTCAAATTGAGAACATTTCCACACATACTCTTGGTATTGAATTGTTTTTATTTCATCGTGAGATCTTTTTTCAATGAAGTGAAGCATCTTATCGTCTCCTCCGCACACAATAAATTCGTATATATTTGATTTGAAGAGCGAAACGCATCGAATTTTATCATTGAATCGCTTAAACCACAATAAATCGCCGTCCATCCCTTTAAATATTCTAACAGTTCCATCATTTCCAGAAGCAATGACTTCTTTCAGAGATGGTTCTGAAGGATCTTGCCAAACTATAGCGTCCCCAATTCCATCCTCAAACAATTGTCCCCAAATTAAGGATCCATCTAAAGGGTTTAAAACTCTCATACTTTTGTCTATTGAGTAAGCAATAATTTCATTCAGATTATCATTATTTATATCAAATATTATAAACCCACTAATAGATGCTCCAAATTGATGTTTCCAGAATATTTCCAATTCGTAGGAGGAATTACATTTAAAAACCCTTAATAGGCCGTCCAATCCGGCTAAAATTATTTCGTTTTTATTGTCATTGTCTATATCTCTTACTTCTACTTTCCAAATTGATGATTTTTCCGTTATTTGGTTATCCGCTAAAACTTTTCCGGTTAAAGAAAGAATCAAAAGTCTTCCTGATTTTGAAGCTGCTATAATTTCATTTTGACCATTATTATTAATATCGCCAATTTTAATTTGCAGAATAGGTTCTTCAATTTGATACTGCCACTTTTCTTCTATTTTAATCATTTGGATACTTTTTCATTTAATATTGCTTAATTATTACAATATATCGATAAAATTTATTATTTTAAATAAGATATAATTATAAATTAAAATAAACTAATTTCTATTTAATTACATAAATTTCGGTTTAAAAGTGATATAATATGTCAGAAAGGATAAATGAAATTCCAACATCAACATTTTTCATGGGGGCGTTAATCACCAGTGCTATAGGTGGAATTTTGCTATTAGCTTTAGATTTTGGGGGATGGAACGGTTCAAATTATTACCTCGGAGTATACATATGGGGCAGTATTGGTGCGTGGAACGGTGTTCTTAGTATTCCAATTGTAATTTCAGGATTGTTACTTTTGTACTGCATGGGTATTTCAATCTTAGTACTTAGATTCCCTGAAAAAATACCTGATAAGAAGTATATTAAATATGGATTGTATGCTTCAATTTTAGTTTTTATCTTATGCTTAATCGGGGGAATAGTTTTCGCTGTTGAACTGACCATTGAGGATGCTTGGTGGTGGTTTGACGCAGGATTTTATGGGGGAATAATAGGTAGTTTGTTAACAGCCATTTTCTTTTTCTTCGGCTTGAAAGAACTTGAATTATAAGAATTATTTACCATTTTTTCTTTTTTTTGTTCTTGTACTTTTATAGATTTTAAAAGATTATTTCTTAAAATAAGAACGATATTTAAATCTTTTACACAATTCTCATAAACAAAGGTAATTATTTTTTCAATTCGATAATTACTCAACTACGAAAAAAAATAGATAAGGAGTCGAAAATCGAATGAGCTTTCAAATTAAGCTAAATTTAGATGGATGCACTGGATGTGGAACTTGCTACGAAGTCTGCCCAAGCGAATGTTTCGGGGAGCCAGAAGGCGGAAAGGTAAATATAATCGATGACAATAGAGATGATTGCGTCGGTTGTAGAGCATGTGAAACCCAGTGCCCTGAAGAAGTAATCGAAATTATTGAGGAATAAGAACCAAAAAAAACCTCTTAGATATTTTAGCGATTTTTTTTTTTTTAATTATTTTACATTATTTTTAACATATTTTTTGATGTTGTAATGCTTTTTTAAGGAATAAGATCGTGAAACCGGCCTTTCACGATGAATGTAACCTATTTAGATAATATGTGGGTATATCTTCTGATATTATTTTTTTCAAAAGATTAGAATTTGAAAAGAATTTTTAAGAAACTAGGTTTGAGAAACTACCAAAGCAAAATTTTTCCACAATTTTTGCAGGTTCCTTCGTTAATTTGCATGTTGAGACAATTTTCGTGATAGGTAGTCCCACACGATTGGCACTTATAAATTTTCCCAGTATATTCGCCGTAATCGTATCCGCAATAACTACATTTATCCCCATATGAGAAATTAGCGTCGTTTGCGTCGACTTCAATTATTTGAGCCGTACCCGTTAAACCCATATTTGTACTAGATGGATTTAAGTATTGGTTGTTTTGTGCGTAAGAGGTTTCCTGTTGCGGTTGAGCGTAAGTTTGAGGTTGTTCCCAATTAGATACATACCCTTTTGCGGGTGTTTTTGAAATGCCCATCTTGGTAGATACTTTTTCATCTAATATATTGGTTAAAATTAAGGCTGAAGCGTATTTACCTTTTGCTCCTCCTTTCTGTAGGTGCGTATGGGAAATTATATGAATAACACGCCCTCCTGCGTTCCCATGATCAAAATAACACAATACAGGACCCTCGCCCCATTTCTTTTGTATCTGATAAGACTGGATTAGGACACGAACTGCAGGACTAAGAACCTGAATAGGAAAAGACCTATTTTCAAGCCACCACTTAAATTCAGCTTTCTTTGTATCTTTAGCTGTCATTTTTTGCCATTTAGCTTGTGATATTTCGCTTAGTACACCGTCTAAGAAAGGATGATCGGGTTCAACAATTTGACACGCCACGACAGCATCAGCAGTTTTTTGTCCGTTCCACCGAATATAACCGGGAAAAATATTTTCAACTATATGCTTTATTGCCCAATCAGTCGTTATTAACCAACCTCCTTTTATAGATACATACTCACTGATTTTTGGGAATGCTGAATGCGGAATTTTGTCCCCAGGGCATCCGATCAAAACAACATCGTAATCGCTTAAATTATGTTTCATTATATCGTTTGGTTTAATGGTTATATGTTTTGCGGCATACATGTGATCTATCACCTTTCTAGGGCGTTCGTAGCGACCTTCAACCGCAAGGATTCTACCGTGCTTCTCAACCGCTTTTACAACATCTTTTTTACCAAGTGCTTCCATTTTGCGCCGTTTAACTTCGGAATATAGATCCTTTTCGCTGCTCATAATCTATGCACTATTACAATTGTTATAAGTAATTAAATATTATTTTGTATAAGTAATAAAAAATAATTCATATTAATATTTGCATTGGAAGCGATAATTATGGAAAATTTAAAAGATTTTGGCGAGCCGTTAGAGTTTTGGCAATATTTTTACGAAATAACTAAAATTCCTCGATGTTCGACCCATGAAGATAAGATTAGAGAATATATTAAAGAGGAAGCTGAGAAATTGGGTTATCAAACTGAAATTGATGCAATAAAAAATTTAGTTGTTCGAATTCCTTCAAGCAGAGACTCTGGAGGTAATAAAATAGGAATTGTACTACAAAGCCACATGGATATGGTGTGCGAAAAAAATGAAAATATTCACCACGATTTTTCAAGGGATCCTTTAAAATTAAAGACGATCGAAATTGATAACGAAAAATGGTTAACTGCTGAAGGTACGACATTAGGTGCTGATAATGGTGTTGGTATTGCATATCAGCTTGCGATTATGAAAAAAATATATGATGGAAGCTTAGATTTTGATGCCCTTGATATAGATTTATTCTTCACTGTTGATGAGGAGAGAGGACTTTCTGGAGCAAGTCAAATGGATAAAAATTTGATAAGTGGAAAATATTTGTTAAACCTTGATTCAGAAGAAGATGATAGATTTACTATTGGGTGCGCTGGAGGAAGGGTTTTTAAAGCTGAATTAAATTACGAGAAGGAATTAATAGGCACGCAAAATTTAAAAGCTGTAAAAATTTCCATTTCTGGACTACTTGGGGGGCATTCAGGGACAGATATTAACAAAAAAAGAGGGAACGCTTTAAAAATAATAACTGAAATAATTTGGAAATTAAACTCGAACTTTAGTATTTTACTTAATTCTCTAGAAGGAGGAAACTTAACTAATGCGATTCCTAGGGAGGCCCACGTCATATTTTTTATAGAACAGAACCAAAAGAATGAACTTGAAACATATTTAAAAGATTTAATCCCTAAAATTAAGAGTCTTTATGAAGGAACAGATTCGAGCTTAAATATTTCAATAGATCTACTGAAAGATTTTACTGATAAAACAACATTTTCAAAGGATTTCCAGAATAAATTAGTTGATCTCTTTTATTTAATGCCAAATGGACCTATTTCTTTACACCCTACAAGTGTAGGCTTAGTGCATACATCACTGAATT
>JAHLWV010000140.1 GCA_019057735.1 Promethearchaeota archaeon
TCAAGATTCAACCGGAAAAGGCTGGAGCATATTATATTACCTGGGATTGATATTGATTACAAAAATAGTCAAAGTGCCGGTTATGATTTATGCCCAGGGTATTGGTCCAATTAATAAAAAGATTAATAAGTTATTGATAAAGTGGATTTTAAATAAGGTTGATTTAATTACCGTAAGAGATAACTCCTCTAAAGAATTATTAGAAAATTTAGGAGTGGTGAAACCATCAATATATGTGAATTCTGATCCCGTCTTTTTATTGAAGAAAAAAAATATTAATCATATTATAGATAATTATCCTTATATTCAGAAATTGATTAATCCAGACGATCGTCCCTTAATTGGGGTTTCAGTCAGAGAATATAAAAGCAATGGATCAGATTCAAAAAGAATATTTGCCCAAGCAGCTGATTATTTAATTGAAAATTATCAGGCGAAAATTATTTTTCTTCCCTTTCAATTTGATGAAGATGTACATATTAGCGAAGAGATATTATCTTTGATGAAGAATCAGGCTGATGTATTAAAAATAAAGCTTGAGCCTGAAGAATTACTTTCTGTTCTATCCCGATTATCTTTGGTGGTTGGGGTAAGACTTCATTCAATTATATTTTCCAGTATGGCTAACATTCCTTTTATAGCTTTTAACTATGACCCTAAAGTGAGATATTTTGTAGAAGATTTGGGCTTATCCGAATTGTTGTTGGAAATAGATGAAGATATCTCTTTAAAAAATTTTCAAAAAAAGATAGAATATGTTAGAGAAAATAATGATAAAATAAAAGATATTTTACTTGAAAAAGTAAATAATTCGGAAGAAAAAGCTCTTGCTAATAATGAATTGGTTTTTAAGTTTTTAAACCTATAACTATTGAGGTTATTATTTAACATGATCAGAATGTTTCACGTATATAAAAATTATCCCAATAAAATTCAGGCTTTACGGGATATCAATATCCATATAAAAAAGGGTGAATTTGTTTTTTTAGTGGGTCCTACCGGGGCAGGGAAGAGTACTTTTGTAAAATTGATTTACCGAGGGATTGTTCCTACCAAGGGACAGGTAATTGTCGATGGGATAAATATAGCTCGACTTAAACCCGGTTACATACCTTATTTAAGACGGAATATAGGTATTGTCTTTCAAGATTTTAAATTACTGTATAATAGAACGGTATATGAAAATATTTCCTTTGGTTTAAAAGCAATTGGAGCAACTAATTTTGAGATAAGACAGCAAGTTAAGAAGGTTCTTAATTTAGTAGGACTGGAACATAAAAAGAAAATAAAACCGCATTTATTATCCGGAGGAGAACAGCAGAAATTATGTATTGCCCGGGCTATTGCTAATGAACCATTAATATTACTTACCGATGAACCAACTGGTAATTTAGATCCTTACACTTCCTGGGAGATTATGAAACTTCTATTTCATATAAATATACGGGGAACTACTATTATAATGGCTTCTCATGACAAACTTATGATAGATAAAGCTAAAAAGCGAATAGTGAGGTTGGAGCGAGGAAGAATAATAGAAGATATACAAAGAGGGATATATTAAGATGATTTTTGAGAATACCGGATTTTATCTTAGAGAGGCTTTACTCAGTTTTAGAAGAAGTACTTTAATGAGTATAGCAGCAATATTAAGTATCACTACTATTTTAATTATTGTTGGAGTGTTTTTATTAATTTCTATAAATTCCAGTCTTTTTCTAATAAATTTAGAATCCCAATTAGAGATTGTAGTTTATTTAGAAGATAATATTTCTAAGGCTGAGCTAAACAATTTCAAAAGTAACATTGCTTCAATAGACGGGATAAAGGAGGTAAAATTTGTATCCAAAGAGGAAGCCTATCAGCAGTTATTAAAGAATTTAGGAGAGCAGAAAGATATACTCAGCGCTATTGAAGTGAACCCACTTCCTGCTTCCTTCGAGATACAGGCAAAAGATCCTAAGATGATTAAGCAAATTGCTAATCAGATAACTGAATTTAAAAAAGTGGAAGAAGTTGAGTATGGCCAGGAAATAGCAGAAAAATTGTTAAATTTTACTTATGTATTCAGAAGAGCGGGAATGTTAATGTTAGCACTCTTGATCTTTGCCTCAATTTTGATTATATCGAATATAATAAAGATTACTGTATATGCCAGAAGAAATGAAATTGAGATAATGAGCTTAACAGGAGCTACTTCCTGGTTTATAAAATGGCCTTTTATAATTGAGGGCTTTTTGCAAGGTTTTATAGCAGCAATTCTATCCATAATGATTTTATATAATTTTTACTTTTTTGCGATAAATAAAGTGCATCAATCCATTCCTTTTTTACCATTAGTGGTGGACAATATGGATTTGTTACCCATAGGTATAGCAATTGTGTTGTTAGGTAGTTTTGTAGGAATTTTAGGAAGTATGTTTTCAGTAGGAAAATATTTAGATGTATAAAAAGAGATTAGTTTTAAAAAACAAAAAAATATTTTCTACTTTAATATTGATTTTAACCTTCATTTTGTTTTCTATTTTTTTTAGCTATGGTAATAGCAGTGGAGATTACAGTCAAAAGATAAATGAGGAAAAACAGAGATTAAAAAAGATAGAGCAACGGATTAAAAGTGTTAAAGATGAAATTAATAATTTACAAAAGAAAGAAAGTGGTTATTTAGAAACACTTCATAAAATAGAAAAACTTTTACAGGATACAGGGAAAGAATTGCAAGCCATCGAAAGAGATTTAGAGCTTGCCCAAAAAGAGATAAAACAAGGCGAAGATGAGCTTATTTTTGAAAAACGTACGCTGAAAGAAAAGACTAAATTGTTGGAAAATAGGTTAAGGGTGATATATAAACGCCGTCTAACCGGCTATCTGGAAATTTTATTTAATAGTGAAAGCTTTTCTGATTTTCTTACTCGTTTCAGATATATAAAAAATATTTTGTCTTTAGATGCAGAAGTGATTAATGATATTCGCCAGCAGATGAAAAAGATAGAGAATAATAAAATAAACCTGGAGAACAGGGAAGAGATATTGAGTTTGTTAAAAAAAGAGGTAGAGAAAGAGAAAGAAAATGTTGAATTTTCTATTAAAGCTAGAAAATCTATAATTAATAAGATAGATTCTCAAAAAGAAATATATCTAAAATCTTTAAAAGAGTTAGAGCAATCTTCTCAAGAAATAAAGAGCATAATAGAAAGAATTTATAAGCAGCAGGAAGAAGATTCTAAAAAGGTTTCCCAAAAAGAAGTTCCAGCGATTATTCTAAAACCCAAAAAGGGAATTTTAGCCCTACCTATTCAGGGTAAATTAATTTCCAAGTATGGAAGACAAAAAAATGCTGATTTTAATACCTATACTTTTAATTCTGGAATAGATATTAGTGCTCCCCATGGACAGGTAGTCTGTGCAGCCGGTTCAGGAGAGATAATTTATACTGGAAGTATAAAGGGATATGGGCAAATAATAATTATTGATCATGGAGGAAGAATTACTACTCTGTATGCCCACCTTTCTAAAATTTTAATAGATATTGGAGAAAAAGTGAAAAAGGGGCAAATTGTAGGCCAGGTGGGTGATAGTGGCGGCGTTTCTTCTACCAGGCTGCATTTTGAAGTTAGAGTAGAAGGTAAACCTACTGACCCTATGAATTGGCTATGAACATAAACATTCTAAAGATTTGGTGGTGAAAAATTTGATAAATATAAAAAGAAAGAGAATAATTACTTTAATTTCGATTTTTGTCTTGGTTTCTATAATAAGTGGATTTCTATTTTATAATGTTAGGGCAAATGGCAAGAATAATGAAGAGGAGTTATTTGCCAACTTAGAGCCTTTCTTTGAAGCTTTAAATTTGGTAAGGTTTGAATACGTAAAGAAGGATATAGATTTAAGTAAAGTTATTCAGGGGGCTATACAAGGCATGCTTAAAACCCTTGATGACCCCTATACTCGCTATATGGACTCTCAAGCCCTTAAAAGAGAACAGGAAGATGTGTTTTTGGGTCATTTCGGAGGGTTAGGGATAATTATCTCTATAAAAGATGATCAATTAACTATAATCTCTCCCATTGAGGATACCCCGGCTTATAGAGCAGGAATAAAAGCAGGAGATAAGATAGTGGAGATTGATGGAAAATCAACAGAAGGAATTGAGTTAAATGAAGCAGTTGATATTTTAAGGGGGGAGAAAGGTACCGAGGTTACCTTGGGAATTAAGAGAGAGAATGTAGAGGAGATTTTAGAGATTACTATAATACGAGATATCATCGAAGTTAAAGCGGTAAAAAATAAAGTAATGGGTAAGAATAATAACCTTGGCTATATCCGAATTACTACTTTTAATGTGAATACCGAACCTGAACTAAAAGAAGTACTAAATGAATTTAAAAAAGATAGTAATATTCAGGGGATTATTCTCGATTTACGTAATAATCCAGGAGGGTTGTTGGATAGTGCCATAGAGGTTGCCAGTAAATTTGTAGAAGAAGGCCCTATTGTTCATATTAAAGATAGAGACGGGATAGTAGCTACTATAGAATCCAGAGGGAATAAATATCCCCAATGGCCTTTATTTGTGCTGGTAAATAAGGGAAGTGCAAGTGCTTCCGAGATTGTAGCTGGAGCGGTTCAGGATTCTGGAAGAGGGAAATTGTTAGGAGAGAGAACATTTGGTAAGGGAGTAGTTCAGCAGGTCTTTAATTTATCTTATGGCTCGGGAGTTACTATTACCACTTCTGAATATTTTACCCCTAACGAGCGTTCTATAAATCATATCGGGATTGAACCGGATATATTAGTAGAACCGGGAGAAGATAGCGAACAGGATATGCAATTAAACAAAGCAATACAATTTTTGGAAGAGGAATTAAATTAGTATTTAGTATATAGTATGTCGTATATCGTATATCAGTATTTAGTTAGCTGGTTAGTTATCTAGTTAGTCCATAGTTATTTGATAACCTGGTTCAAGAATGAGAATATCGATAAATTAATATTAAACTAAATAACCAGTAAACCAGTTAACTAGCTAACTAAATTGAAAGGAACTTTATTTTGAAGAAGAGCCAAAGAGAAATTATAAATATTATTGCTTTAGTAATTATTTTGGTAGTAGCTTTTAGTATTTCTAATTTATTCAATAAGTCTATTAAGGAAGAAAATAGCCTTCGTAATACCCAAAATGCCAATTCAACGACTACCAATGAAGTAGAGTTGGAAGTAAAGGAACCTGAAGAAACTACTTATGACAGCGAACAATATACAGATTTAATAGTTAATGATTTAGCCTCTTCAGAAGAAGAAATACATTTTTCTCCCAAAGTAGCTTTTATAATAGATGATTTGGGATATGAAACAGAAGTGGCGAAAAAAATAATGGAGTTGGAATTTCCTGTGGCACTATCTATATTACCTTTTCTCAGATATTCTGAATTTATTGCAGAAGAAGGCAAAAAAAATAATCAAGAAATTATGTTGCATCTACCCATGGAGTCCAGTAATTCTTCTGCTAACCCTGGGCCTGGCGCAATTAAATCCTATATGTCAGAAGAAGAAGTCAGACAGGCTGTCAGAGACTGTATTTTAAATTTCCCTTATATTATAGGGGTTAATAATCATATGGGCTCAAAGATCACCGAAGATAGAGAAATAATGGAGATAATTTTAGAAGAAATTAGAGAATATAATTTATTTTTCATAGATAGTATAACCACCAAGGATTCCATTGCCTATGAAGTAGCCCAAGAGATGGAAATTAAGTCTGCAGTAAGGTCGGTCTTTTTGGATAATGAGAACGATATGGAATATATTAAAGGACAGATGTTGGAAGTTCAAGAAACTGCCTTAAGAGAAGGGGAGGTTATTGCTATTGGTCATAGCCGGATAAATACTTTTTACGTACTGAAGAGAATGGTTCCTGAATTGATTAAAGCAGGAATAGAAGTAGTCCTGGTTTCAGAACTAGTTAGATAAGTCCTGTTAAAAATTTGGACCCTTACTATCTATTTTCCAGAACCTACCCTCATGAAGTTAGGGGCACAAGTTTT
>JAHLWV010000141.1 GCA_019057735.1 Promethearchaeota archaeon
ACTATTGCCACATTTTTTAGGACATCCACTTATAAAAGTGAATTGGAAAAAATCTCTCCCTTTTGGAAATTCTGATTCGTCCCCAATATAACCGCATTTATTACATTTAACTTTCATTACTTCACCCTCTTTACATAACTTATCTTATGAAAAGTTCCACCTTTATTTATAACCCAATTCCTAATATAATTAATATGTTTTCCAACCATCCATTTAGCGATTGGTGGAGTTTCAACTATATATTCATTCTTAATAATAATTCCATAACAAGCGTATGATAAAGTAACGCGATATAGTATCATAGATACCCCCCCCCTACTTAATATAATATCGGCCAATTTTAAAATCCTCTTTTTATTTTCCGATCCTTTCCTTTTCGTAGGAATTAAAATCAATCCCGGGGAATTTATCGACTACGTTCAGGCCACCTCTTGAATTTAGATAATTATTTTTCTCATAGCCCGGGGCCCGAGCTTCCGTTTTTTTCTTAATCAATTTCTCGATAATCTTTAAAGCTTTTAAATAGCCCTCTCTTTCTTCTCCGGCTAATTCGTTCTTCAATTCTACCAGGTAAAAAGATTTGGTTTCTTCTAAATCTTTCACCTTTGGATTATCCATTTTTTAAAATCACTTCCTTAAAATTAAGTACTTAATTGTGTAAAAAATCCACCCCTATTAAAATAGCCTAACTTGCCTTATGCTTTCGTTTATATTCCCTATTGTATTTCTTGATCCTTTCCCTATTCTTTTCTATCCAAAGTTTTCTATTCTGCCTACAAGCTTCTTTGTTTGCCTGGTAGTATTTCAGGTTTCTTTTCTTGATCGCTTCCTTATTTTCTAAATACCATTTTGAAGCATTTTCTTTTAAGCGTTCCTTATTTTCTTCCTGGTAGCGTTTGAAATATTCGCTTCTATCCTTCCCGTTAGTATCCCTATGTTTCTTGCTTTTTATCAGTATCCTATCTTTATTCTTGTAGTAATATTTTTCAGCTTCCAATACCCTGCAAGCCTTACAAACATTCGTTCTACCATCAGGGTTTCGCCTATCTAATGAAAACTTAAAAATTAGTTTTATTTCCCCACATCTTAAGCAAATTTTAAAGCATTTAGTTCTTTCTTTTAACCTAAAATTTTTATGATAGTCGGTTGTCCATTTAGGAGTAGAATTAACCCCTTCCAATGTTTCACCCCCCTTTAATCTAATTTGATATTCAGTACTGAACAGTTTTCTATCTAAAATTTCAGTAACTTGATGAGTTGTACAACTTGTTCAAATTTATAAATTCGCCTTCTCCAGCCCTTCTGCCACATCATCCTTGGAAACATAAGTATAGACTATTGTAGAATTAATGCTCTTATGTCTCATCGCATTCTGAGTTAAAACCAAATCCCTGGTGGATCTTAAAAATTCAGTGGCAAAGGTATGCCTCAGAATATGGGGATAAACTTGCTTCTGGATCCCCGCCAGCTTCCCATATTGCTTAATAAATCTTTGTAGTTCCCGGGCCCTGATCCTCTCCCCATTCTTACCGATAAAGAAGGCATTGCCTTTGTTATATTTAAAGGCTTTTCTGGCTCTTAAATATCTCCTTAGCTCCTTCCACGTCTCCCTTTTATCGATAGGCTGATATTCATCATTTCCACGCTTCCCCTGCCTGATCTTAATTCTATTCTCTTCGAAATAGATGTCCTTATCGTTTAGGTTGCAGGCCTCACTATTTCTGATCCCTGTGCTGAATAGAAGCCTTATAATTGCCTGATTTCGCAGCGCTAAGAATAAACCGTTCTTTATATAACTCAAATATTTATTAGCTTTTAGCTTCTCTTCTTTTAACTTCTTCTTATAAAACTCCTCCAGCCCTGCTCCTACCTCTATTAGTTTCTCCACTTCTCCCCTGGTCAAAACTACTGGGGTCTTTTGCCTTTTCATTTCTAAATCCTCCTTCATAATTGTTTTATCATGATCATTATAAAGAATGGAAGATATTTTGTCAAGTATTTTGACGCAGAATACAACCTTCTACGCCAGAAATCTATATTATTTTGATTTTGAATTTTTGAGACTCTTATAAACAAAGGACTTTTAGAAAATAGCTAAATTGAGTTTTGACGCTTTATCCCCTAAAGTCTTAGAATATCCCTTCTTTTAAAAATTATAATTCGCTTTATTCGACATAAAATTAATAGAGATCTTGCTCTTTTAAATAAAAAAACCCTGCTCTTTTAGTGCAAGGGTTTGATAAGTATTTTTCTATATTCTGATCGGGACACTTATTTAAAACATCACCTCCTAATAAAATAATACCGAATATTTAAAGGGGATATATCACTTTAAAGTTAATAATTTCTTCCCGAGTATTCATAGCCTTTTATCACCTTCCTTCTTAATCGGATTCTTCAACCCTTCCTTCTTAGCTAAATTTTCCCTGTATTTCCTAGCGAATAACTTCAACTGGCCAGTGGAAATTTTTCGCTTTTCACACCATTCCAGTGCCTTCTCTATCCTTTCATTTTTCATTTATTTATTGCCTTCTCCGTCAAGAAATTTCTGCAAGTTTTCTTCGCTTACTAAGTAATATCTACCGATCTTAATTGCTTCGATCTTGCCCTTCCTTATATATTTTCGGACCGTATCCACCGGGATAAAGAGCATTTTCGATAAGGCTTCCACATTATAAAATTGCTTATCCGCGATCTTAATAGTTTTGATAGGCATAATCTCTAGGCCTCCCTTCATAATTTGATATATCTAATCTTATCATATCTAAACATATAAAGCAAACAGAAAGAATATAATAAATCTTTTACCTAAATAACATCATTTAACAACGTCCTATAACATGTGTTATGTAAAGTAAACGAGAAAAGACCCCCTTAAAGCCCTTTGTTTGTAAGGGTTTCAGGACGTCTTTTTCATCGCTTTTTGCCCTAAACCTACCGCTATATATAGCGTAGTGTTTTAGCTAAAAGCCCTTAGAGATAGGGGATAATCAGCTAAAGGAAGATAATCTCTTTTAGACCATTCTGCAAACTTATGTAAAGTTATTGAAGGATCGCTTTCCTAAAATAAAAAAAGAAGGTATTTCTATCCCCTATCTTCGGCAATTAGATGCACTAAAACTTATCCCTCCTATTTTTTGAGAAGCCTGATCTATAAGCCTTTCATTATCCTCAAGCATTTTTATTCTCCGTAAAATTTCATTATCCTATTTAGAATATCATTCTACCCCCTAATTAGTCTCATATAATGTACTATAATTTTTCTTCATTATCTTTCGAGACCCTTATATCATAAGAGCTTTATAAGAATAAGATAATTTTATTTTTAGTAAAATTTTTAGTCACCTTCCAGCATATTTTTCGCCTCCCCGAGTTCCCGAGTTCTCCAAAAAAAATAAAAGCCTTTCCTTCTCTTTTTATCCTTTACTGTCAACCATTTCCTGAATCTTTCTATTCTCGAGTACTCCAAAAATTTAAAGAGGCTTTTTTAGTCGATATCCTGTCAGATTCGTCAGATTTTTTGCCTAGTGTTTTAGCTAAGAAAGATAAAACCCGAATAAAAGGTCGGGTCATACCAACCCCCTAAAAGACCCTCCGTAAAAACGCCAAGCGAGGCTTCTCGCTTTTAGATGAAATAAATTATATTTAAATTAAAAGATTTAATTGGCGACAATCAATTTATTATTTTACTTTCTCTTTTAATTCTTTGCCCGCTTTAAAGAAGGGAACACTCTTAGCCGGTACAGATATTTTTTCACCGGTGCCAGGATTTCTGCCTTCTCGAGCAGCTCTCTTTCTAATACCGAAAGTGCCGAAGCCTATTAATTTAAAGGCACCACCCTGAGCTAAACAACCAGTAATATTTTTAAATACACATTCTACAATTCCCTTAGTTTCCACTTTGGTGCAGTCTATTCCCTTGGCCACCTTACCGATTAATTCGCCTTTGTTCACTTTAGAAGACCTCCTTTCTATTTTTTTTAACTAATGTTATCATCATAAAATAAGGGAAACACAATTGTTGAAGCACTGCTTCTAAGCATTATACGACAAGGCATTAAAAAAATCCTTCTTTTTCAAAAAATTATTTTTAAAAAAAGAATCATTTCTACTTCTCACAAATCCCCTAAATTATTTTTAAGGAAAAAAGAGCATTAGAAATGACCTCTGCAAAACTCTATTCTACATCTCTAAAAAAATAAAAAAATCGAATTTCGGAAAATCTCAAAAAAATGAGCATTAGAATTGGAGTCGTGCAAAAGCAAAATGTACTTCTCAAAAAATCCTAAAAAATAAATTAAGGGAATTTAGAGAAGTTGATTTAGGCATTTGCAAAGAGCTAAAAACATCTCAATATTTCTTGAATACTAAATTTAAAAATTTAAAAAATGAAAGATGTTTTTTGACCTCTTGCGAGAGCTTTAGAAAGACGATAGAAAAAGCATAAAAAATAAAATAAGGGAATTTTGAAGGGTGCTGTAACCTCTATAAACAAAGGGTTACAGGACGCTAAAAAGGTTTTAATTATACTTCTCTAAAACTATGCCAAAAATAAAATAACTAACGATAAAAAAGGGGGTGAAAAAGAGAAGTAGGTTTTGAGTTTGCAAGAGGCTAAATGTAAACCTAAAAAAAACATTAAAATATATTTAAGGAAAAAATGAGCATTAGAATCGGAGTCGTGCAAGACCAGAATGAACATCTCAAAAAATCCCTTAAAATCAAATATTAAATAAATACCTCTGCCTGTTTTCGCTTCTTCTTTCCGGAGAAGGTGTTGGCCACTGCATCCCCATAGTCCGGGGACCGGCCTAGCCTCTTTTTTATCTTGTCTTTCTCTTCGATTATAATATCTCCATTACTTCTGGTACTCCAATGCACCTCAGTTAAATCTTGGGTCAGTTCATCTATAGGAGGCAAGGCTAACTCCCCATCTAATGCGGGATCCAAGGCATCTCTTATGGCCCAATATAGATAGGCCCTCATATTAGCAAAGGTTCTTTGTTCAGTTATGTCACTTAAGTCTCTCGCTGACTCTGATGCCTTAACCCCCACCGCATTAACCTTCTGTTCCGTTAATCTCGAATAGACCCCGGCACCTTCTCCCAAAGAGTCTACAAAGGCAGTATCCCCCTTTTTTATTAAGGTATTTTTGATTTTTCCCACGGTTACCATATGATCTTGTTTACTATATGTCTTAAATTGCTCAACAACATTGCCTTTTCTAAAAGCGAATACGGTAAGGTCTCTTCCCATGCCAGCTACATCCACTCCTAATTTTAATATTCCCTCACCTTTTCCATGTAGATCATGCCATCTATCGTTAGCCATCTCCACCCAGCTTAGAGGAATTAAGGTGTCTTCAGTTGCCCGAGGGAATTCACCCATAACCTTTACTAAAAATAAATCATTAGGCCGATACCAATTGCCCTCCCACTTAAAATCATAGGAGTCTTTGTTTACTTCACTTTCCTCTATTCCTACTACCCAGCCTGGTTTTCTAATCTTTTCATCGATCCATTCATAATCTACCTGACCCGGTATTAGTATTTTTTTAGCCCTAACATTTACCGCATTCAAACAGTTCAGTTTAAATTTTTTATATAAGGGGCTCCTGGTGCTCTGGTAGGCTTCCCCGGTAGTCCTGTTCGGGTTAAATATCAGAACCAGTCTACTATTACCAGTAAGGATTCCTTCTATGGCATCAAAGGTTACCTGGTCTATTCCGCTCGCCTCAGTAATTACTACCATAAGGTTAGGAGAATGGAAGCCAGTCCAATCTTCTGGTTTCTTGTCTTTAGTTTTAAAGCCTAATAAGAACCAAGCAGGGTCTTCAAAAGTTATTTTATGAGTCCATAGGTCTCCACCAAGATTTACTTTAGTGCTCCTGTAAATTCTGCCTATCTCTGACATCATAATATTAATAACCTGTCTATCGGTAGGTGCAGTGTTAATAACCTTTGAGGGAACATTTAAATAGATACTGTGTTAAAAGTCAACCCGCAAACTCTCCTTTACTGTGTTAAAA
>JAHLWV010000142.1 GCA_019057735.1 Promethearchaeota archaeon
CTTTTTGATATCTATTCCAAAGAAGATGCTTTTAAACTCGAAGGAAGCAAAACTATCCGAAAGGGTAAAGACATAACTGTAGTAACTTATGGAGATACAATCTTTCAGGTACTGGAAGCAGCTGATGAGCTGGAAAAAGAAAATATCTCTATTGAAATAATCGATATGTATTCTATTAAGCCCTACGATAAAAAGAATCTTCTCAATTCCATTTCTAAAACAGAGGTCCTACTTGTTGTAGAAGACCATCAAAAAAGAAACGGCCTTGGTTACGAACTTTCCAACTTTTGTTTAAAAAATAAACCGGTTATTTTTGATAATCTGGGTCTTAATGATACCTTTGCTGAAAGCGGAAACTATTATAAAATTATTGATAAATATGGTATCTCTAAAAAACATATTTTAAATAAAGCAAAAGAACTTATTTCTAAGAAAAGGAAGTGAAAATAATCATGAATTATCTGGTAAAACAAGCAGTAATTAGTAGTTTCTTAAGTAAAACAAAGGATCGTTTTCATGAATATAATGAGGAGAAAACTTTGGAAGAACGATTCAAAATAGTATCTGAAATAGAGGGAATGGATGGCATGGAATTAGTTTTTCCATATGAGGTTAGTAACTCTGATGAGCTTAAGACTTTAACTTCCAAATATAAAATAAATATTGCTGCCATAAATGTAAACGTAAAAGCAGAGCCTGAATTTAAAAATGGAGGCTTAACCTCCAATAAAAAAGAGATTCGCACAAAGGCAGTACGATTCATTAAAGATGCCAAAGACTTTGCCAAAAGGGTTGGAGCAAATAAAGTAACATGTTGCCCCTTAGGTGATGGGTATGAATTTAACTTTAATTGTAATTATGCACAATCCTGGAAATTCCTGATTGATGCTTTTGGTGAATCAGCAAGTTACCTTCCTGAAATTCCTCTTTTTATAGAATACAAACCAGCTGAAACCAGAGGAAGATGTTTTATAAATACGGCAGCCAAAACTCTTTGCTTACTTAATGAAATTGGAAATAAACAAATGGGAGTAACCATTGATTTCGGACACTCGGTAATGTTTGGTAATGAAAATCCGGCGGAAGCTCTTACTTTAATTGCAGAAAGTCCTTTTCGCTATTATATTCATATTAATGATAACAACGGTCAATGGGATTGGGATTATTTTGTAGGGACTAAACACTTCTTAGATTATGTTGAATTCCTTTATTATCTTCAAGAGTATAATTATAATGATTACATAACTTCTGATACCTCTCCTACCCGATGGGATATTAAAGGCACCTTTGAAGCAAATGCCCGTATTACAAACAAGCTATGTAAACTTTTAAGCAATTTAAATAGAAAAGAATTTAATAAATTAATATCGGGAGAAGATTATTTAAAAACCTGGAAATTTATAGAAAAGAATATATTTTCATTGTAGAAAGCAGATATTTTATTGGTAAAGCAGATATCCCAAAACCTGACAATAATATTTTTAGCTTTGGGTTAGTGGTAATTATGTATTAAAGCAGGAAATAAACTATATTATTCCGAGTAACTTTCTTGCTTCATCCGGGTTAGCTAAATCAAAGCCTAATATTCTTAGTTCTCTTCGAATTTCTTTTACTAATTCAAGATTGGATTTTGCTTCCCCGTAATTACAGATCCTGGAATCTTCAAAACCAACCCTAATCATAGTTGCCCCTTGAAGGGAAGCTTGTAAATGAGATGAAAAATCCCTACTTCCACCAAAAATAGCACCCCATATACTCTCTTTGGGAAGCATAGATTTTAAAAGTTCAAGAATTGAAAGAGAAAAAGACATACCCCATTTATAATTAAAAATAAAATTAAAATTATATTGTGGCTTAATCAAGCCTTCCTTAATAAAAAGGTCAGAAATAGTAATATTGGAAGTATCGAATATCTCCAAAGATGGCTTTACCCTATTTTTTATCATTCTTTGTAGCCAATAACGGATATCCGGTACTGTATTTATGTATACTTCGTCCAGAAAATTTAAAGAACCCATGTTTAGTGAACCTAGTTCTACTTTTTCATTCTGAAGAGGTAATGATCTTTCCTGAGGCGTTAAACTGGAAAGTCCTCCGGTGGAGGCTTCAATGATTACACTGCACTCATTAGTAATTAGCTCAATTGTCTTTGAGAAATTACTTAAATCTGTAGTTAATTCGCCTTTACTATTTCGTGCGTGAAGATGAATTAGCGATACACCTTCTTCTGCACAAGCAATAACTTGCTTAGTTATTTCTTCTGGTTCAAGAGGATTATTATAATCTTTCCCCCATCCACCAGTTGGAGCAAAAGCCAAAATTATTTTCTTAGTCATAAAATATTTCTCTACTTTTATAAATTGTTTTTAGATATTATTAGAAAGTAATTTATTTGTTTTTCTTTTTCGCGAATAACTTTATTGCTATTTTTTTGGTTAAAGTTTTATACCATTTTGTTTGACTTAATACAGTAAGTAAAATAACCAATACTAAAATTAATGATACCGGTCGAGTAATAATAGGTAGTAAACTTCCTTTAGAAACCATTAAGGCTCTTCTTAAGTTAGCATCAGCCATGGGACCTAAAATAACTCCAATAACCAAAGGCGCAATAGGGTATTCCATCTCAGTCAAGAAGTAAGCTAAAATCCCTATAGGAACCATCAAATAAAGATTAAAGATTCGTAAACCTAAAGAATATGAACCTATTACACATAGTACAGCGATAATAGGCATAAAAAGAGGATGTGGAATTCGTAGTATTTTTATCACTTGTTTAGCTAATAACATTCCGGTTATCCACATAGCAACAGAAGCCAATAAAAGTATAGCGGTAACCTGGAATATAAAAAGTGGACGATCAATAGTCAACATAGGACCTGGTTGAATTCCATGAAGCATAAATGCCCCTAAAAGCATGGCAGCAGGAGGGCTTCCTGGGATACCAAGGCTTAAAAGAGGAATCATAGCTCCCCCAATACAAGCATTATTAGCTGTCTCAGTAGATATTACTGCTGATATTTCACCTTTTCCAAACCTCTCAGGATGTTTAGAAGAATTCTTAGCCGCCCCATAAGATACCCAACCAGCAATATCTTCTCCTATTCCCGGAACTGCTCCAATACCTACTCCAATTAATGCTGAACGTATAATATCTGGGAAGTGGTGAAAAATTTCAGTAAACTCCGGTAAAATCCTTTGAACACGTTTCGCCTTTCCACAAACTATTTTATCTTTTAATACTTGAATAATCTGGGGAATACCAAATGCTCCAATAAGAACTGGTACAACCTCAAGCCCACCATCTAATTCATTAAGTCCAAAAGTAAAGCGAGGATAAAACTGAAGCTGATCTCTCCCCACACAAGCCATAAATAGACCTAAAAAACCAGCAATCCAACCTTTATAAGCTAAATCATGGCTAGTTAAAGTCCCGCTAATAATTATTCCAAAAAAAGCCAATAAAAAAAACTCAAATGAAGTAAAATTAAGAGCAAATGCAGAAATAAGGGGAGCCATAGTAATTACAAACAACATTCCTATGAAAGTACCAATTGCAGAAGCAGTAGTAGTAAGTCCCAAGGCTTTTCCTGCTTTTCCCTGACATGCTAAAGGGTAACCATCTAAAGCAGTAGCTGCTGCTGCAGCTGTACCAGGAATATTGATCAAAATAGAAGCATAGGAACCACCATATATTGCTCCTACATAGATGGATAGCAGGGCAATCAAAGAAGTACTGGTATCCATCCCATATGTTAAAGTAGCAAGCAAGGCTACACCAAGGGTGGCAGTCAAACCAGGCATAGCTCCAAAGATAATTCCTAATAGTACTGCACCAAAAAGGATTAACACATTAATGGGATTAGCAATTAAAATAAATATTTGTTGAAAAAAAACAGATAGCTGTTCAAAAATAAACATGTTAACTCCTATTATTTTAGAAAATAATAAATATTATGCATCATTTGTATTATTAATCCTTCTTTAGGAAGGGGAACTAATAAAAAATATCTAAAAATTGGACAAAGAATTAAAGGAACTGCTAGTGCTACCAGCAAGGAAATTGTAAGTCTTTTTCTATAAATCTGGCTATTTCTCACATGTTTCCAACTATATAAGATATATATAGTAAAGAAAAATAAAGCAAGTACATCCATAAAATATTGATAATAAGAATTAAGAAATTTGGAAATACCGAATGCAAAAAGAATAATAAAAATTATGCTTCCGGTAAAATAAAACAAAGTTAATTTTTTTAATAGATCTTTATCGTCAAAATAAAAGACAGATATAAAAAAAGTTAAAAAGAGAATAATAGAAATAAAGAAATCAATACGAGGAATATTTAAATAGACAAAGGATAGTAAAGCTAATAAAATACTAATAAATCTAATATTTTTTTCAGATATACCTCTATATCTAACTGAAAAGCTATTTATAAAATATTTAGCCCCACCACTATTTATAGAATTAATTAAAAGAACTACCGCCAAAACCATAATAACAATACTGATAATCAAAGGAAATAAAGCAGGAGAAACATACCATACATTCTGAACTCCCCCAAAAGTATCCTTCATTGGCATTTTGAAAGTTTCTATGATTATCCAAACACTAAATAGCAAAAGTAAAACACTGGTTATAAAATCCGCTCTTCTTAATTCTTTTTTCTTCATAATCTAATCTTTAAGTCCCATAAATTTTGAATAATTTTAGGCAGCTGAATAAAATATTTTATTCAGCTGCCTTTTATTTAATAAAATGTAATCTAATTATTTAAGGTTTGGAAATCCCTAAAGTAGCAGGGTCTACTTTGGCAGCTTTTAAATCCCAAAGAGTCCAGGCAAATAATGATTCAAGTTTATTAAATATTTCTACACCTTCGGCCCCAGTCGCACCAGATACAACATAATAATTATCTTCAGCCCATTTTACAAAAGTATCTGTCATAAGTGCTTTGTCGAATGCATCTATCAATACAGCTTTAATATCATCCGGTGCATCTGCCTTTATGGCAAACCCAATAGCCTGTGAAATAGGCAAATACTCTGAAAGTCCGGGATAAGAATCAAAAGCAGAAGGAAGCGTATCTCCAGCTAAAACAAATGATTCGGGAATTAATACTGCTAAGGGTCTTAATTTACCTCCACGGATTAATTGAGCTTGTTCAGCAACTGAGGTAACTACTACAGAAACTTCTCCGGTCATAGCAGCATTCTGTGCAGGAGCAGACCCTGTATAAGGAATATAATTAAATTTCGCACCTGAACCATCTTCCAATGCAAGAAGATTTAAATGGTGTATAGAGCCAGCAGCACTTGCACCAGCCCTTATCGTTCCAGGATCAGTTTTAGCTGCTTCAATTAAATCTTTTAAGGTCATATAAGGAGTATTCGCAGAAACAGAAACAACATCTGGTGAGCCACCAATGATAAAATATTCCCAGACGTTCATTCTTTTATCAAAACCTCCCTGTACTCCAGCAGTTACGCAAGACTCAGAAAGGCCACAAAGAGTATAACCATCAGAAGGTTGTGAATAAGCATAATTCATCCCCACAGAACCACCTGCTCCACCGGTTTTGTTGACAACATTAATATTCACGCCTAATATTTTAGCCATTTCCGCCACAACAACTCGGTTACAAGCATCGGTACCGCCTCCAGCACTCCACACCAATACATTTGTGATATTTCTTTCAGGATAGGAAGCACTTGCAAAAAGCACAAAACTCATACAAACACATAATGTAACAACAATCAATAAAAATAATTTTTTCATAATAATCCTCCAATAATTTTTTATAAACTTTCTTTCTTATTTATAATTGTAATACATCTTTTTTATCGTCTCTTTTCATCCCCCCTTTATCCTTTTTTCTTTATACTAATCTTGGAGAAAAATAACTTTAGAGCTAATTACACTTTTGATGAAAATTTATTTTTAATTTCAAGTTATATTTATAGATATTGTATACAATATATGTATAACATATTTTTTTTAACCTGTCAATAAATT
>JAHLWV010000016.1 GCA_019057735.1 Promethearchaeota archaeon
AAAGTGTAAGAAAAGGAAATGATTTGAATTAAAAATCAAACTTCCGTAAAATCGTTAAAATCGTTAAAAATTATTTATTAGGTGGATAAAATGCCTGGTCGAACTGGAACTCATCCATAATCTGGTGTTGCTAATAAGAGTAGTAAAAATTTTCTGCTCTATATTAGCCTACTATTTATTTTTCTTTTTTTAGGATTTAAAACTTATCTGTTCTTTTTTATCCCGAAAATTAGCGAGTGTTAACAGGAAAGTTATTAACGTTTATCATAAAAATTAAATAATACATCATATTGTGTAAAATGTCTGTTCGATCCGAGATATTTCCATAAATAGATATTCTATATAGAATATCTTGTATTTTATTTCCCTTTTTCTATAACTTTTATAGTATGCTCATTATTAATTGCTAAGTTAAATGTTTTTATGTCGGGTTCATATGTATTATAGATTTCAAACACTTCCTTCTCATCTCCTTTTTTGCAAAAAGCATACACAGAGCGACCTAATTGATTCATACTTGCTCCTATGATATCTAATTTGCGTAATTCTGTAAGTAAATCCTTAGTTTTATCTAAATTTAAAATCTCCATAATTTGTGTATTTTCTACAAATTCATATGATGTATTAACAAAATTCTTGTAATTGAGTTCTAATAATAACTTGTTTAAAGCGAATTTACCTGCTTTTTTTATGCTTAAACTCAACTTTTCATCTGATAATATAGATTTGGTTTGTATAGCTCCAAAAGAGCCACAAATGACCAAAAGATCTTTAGGACTCGTTAAACGCTCGTAGTTACATGGATACCCTGGTTCTTTTAAAACACACAAACCTCTTCCTAATTGACCACAAACAGTTCCCAAACCCGTTCTATTAACAACTTCAGCAATATGAGCTATCCTTCCGCTTTCCAAACGTGTCAAATTTAAGTTTAAGAGTTTATTCAAACCAAAAATCGTACCTAATGCCCCCGAACCGCTAGCTCCATACCCACAACCGACGGGTAAATCAAAAAAATGCTCGATTTTTACGTTAATAGGATAATTAATTAGTTTTCTAATCTGATCGAAAATAAAATATGTTGTTTCGGCTTTATTATCTAATTTTTCGCCATTAATAAAAATTATACATTTACTTTCTTCTTCCTTCTCGAGTTTTCTATAAGAAATTACGGTTTTCCCCATCCCACTTACGTTAAAACCGGCTCCACGGGAACCAATTCTTTCCGGATTTTTAATTGGAATCCCGTTTTCTTTATCTACAATTTCAAAAAACCCCGAAATACGGTGGGGAACTTCAACAATTATTTTGTTTGTATCACTTACCATATCCAGTAAATATTTACTTGACCCAATTTAATTATATATTAATTAAAAAATAAAAGTCAATTATAGTTTATTATGACAAAGAATATTGTGATAAAGTTTGGGGGCTCTCTTCTATTTTCTGAAGGGGGAACTATAAATTATGAGAAAATTACTGAATTTTGCGATTTAATAAAAAACGACAGAAATTACGATTCAATCGTTATCGTGTGTGGAGGAGGAAAGATAGCTAGACGATATATTGAAGCAGTAAGAGAATTTACTGGGAATGAAATATTATGTGATATGATAGGAATTGATATATCGAGAATAAACTCCCGGCTAATCGTAGCTAACATGAAAGAATTTGCTTATCCTCAGGTTCCAGAATCATTTAAAGAATTATCGACAGCGATCATTACTAGTAAAGTTGCAGTAATGGGAGGATTACAACCGGGGCAATCAACAACTTCTGTAGCTATTCAAATAGCAGAATTTCTAAAAGCAGAGCGTTTAATAATCCTTACTGATGTTGATGGCATCTACGATAAAGATCCAAATGTATTTGATGACGCAAAATTATTGAGAGAACTTAATTACGATTCCCTTCAAAAAATTATTTTGGAAATATCCGGTGATAACCAAGCTGCGGCAGGAGAATATAGGATTTTTGACGCAGTTTCTTTGCAGATATTAAAAAGAAGTAATGTTGTTGTATCGGTAATTTCGGGCTCGAACCTAGATCAGTTTAAAAAATTATGGAATGACGAAAAAGCGAATGTAGGCACAACAATCACGAAATAACTTTTTTTATAATAAAATATTAAAATTTAGCACATTTTTCTAACATAGAAATTAAAAACTTAACACTAGAGTAAAAAGAGAATGTCTCAACCTACTTGGAAAGACCAAATAAAAAAAAAATGGGGCCCTCATAGCCATTGCCCTATTTGCGGAAAAGCAATGCCAACAGATAAGCAATTTTGTAGCCAAAACTGTCGAGATAATTACCACGGAACCCAAAAAAAGCAGAAAAAAAAAAGCAGAATTCAAATGATATTCATGTTTGGTTTGATGGCAGTTGTTTTCGTATTCATGTTTCTTTTCACAGGGTAAAAATCAAGCAAAATTGTGCATCCCTTTTCTATTTGATATAAACTTGGAAGTAATTCGACAAATAGCACCTTAGGATTGCAGGGATAGCCAAGCGGTCAACGGCGGTGGACACAATCGAGAACACATAATATGTTCTCGAGCCACACTCAAGATCCATTGACATAGGTCTACAGGGGTTCAAATCCCCTTCCCTGCATCTTTAATATTTACAAAAAGTATAGAAACTCGTAATTTATTTCTCGATTATTTATTACTTCATTTAGCTCTGAGAAATTTCAATTAATGCTTCCTTCAGTAATTCCATTAAAGGTTTGATAACATCTTGATCTTCTTTGATGTGTTTTAAAAAAAGTAGCAGCAACACGGGCTCTTTAAGGTCGGAAGACATCTTTTCGACAATAATCTTACTTAAAATTTTACTTTGAACTCCAAATATTTGGTGAGAAGCAGAAGAAGTTTTCATATTCTCAATTACAGCAGGGATTCCTAATGTTACGGTTCCGATACCCATACCCTCTTCATCGGAAATAAGTACGAGATAGCTTTTTACTAATTTAAAAATAGAAATATGCAAATAAATATTGTCTATTTTTTTTCGTTTTTCAATAAGTGGTTTCATTTTAATGTATCACTTTGCTCCTAAAACTTAGAGTTTTTAATCCCAATTTCTCTAATGGCTTCACTTGCTTCGTAATTTTTATGAACAACTAAATATAATGCTTTTACAACTTTTGTGGGATCTTCTGCTTGAAACACATTTCTTCCAAACGCCACACCTGCTCCACCAACTTCTATGGATTGTTTTGTTACTTCTAAAAGTTCTCTCACACTTGCCTTTACACCTCCAGCTATAATAACAGGCGCCATACATCCAGCAACAACTTCTTTAAAAGAGTCAGGATCTCCTGTCCAATTTGTTTTTACTATATCTGCTCCAAGCTCCGCAGCAACTCTTGCGGCAATTTTAACAACATGAACATCGTACTCGTTATCAATATTTTCTCCGCGAGGATACATCATTGCCAAAAGTGGCATCCCGAATTCTCTACACTCGCGCGAAACACTTCCTAAAATTTCTAACATTTCTGGATCAGTTTTTGTTCCAATGTTAATGTGTAAAGATACACCGTCAGCACCCAATTTTACAGCTTCCAATACGTTATTTACTAAGACCTTGTAATTTGATTCTGGGCTTAACGATGTGGATCCGGATAAGTGTAGTATTAATCCGATATCCGGGCCGTATCCCCTATGCCCATAAAGTGGAATCCCAACATGTCCTAAAACCGCATTAGCGCCACCTAAGGCAATTTTGTTAACAATTTCTCCTAAATTTCTTTCTATTCCTTTAATAGGTCCTAATGTTAATCCATGATCCATAGGAACTATAATAGTTCTTTTTGTTTCTCTATTAAATATTCTTTCTAACCTAATACTTTTGCCTATGTAACCAGAAATAGTTTATTCACCAATAAATCAATGGTTTTATAATTAAATTTAACTATAGAATATATATTATAATAGTTAGCATTTTTTTAATTCTTTTAAAACAAACTCGTTATTAAAATTGAATGTTAGAATTCAAAGACGATCATTCGATTAAAGAAAATAATGGAAATATTTATTGCTATAATTGTGGCAGTAAAATTGCTAATATTAATCTTAAATATTGCATAAATTGTAATACGATATTAAATCCAAACGATTTAAAGTGGAGAAACAGTTTTATTTATTTTATCAGTTTGCTATGCCTAATTCCAATCCTAATCGCGCTTTTTTCTAGCTGGTTGTCTTAGCCTTAATATATCGTCTTCAAACATGTTTTCATAGCTAAAGAATGTAATTCAACCGTTTAATAAATGGGGTTTAAATTAGAAACGATATAAACAAATTTATTCAGGAGAAAAAACTACATCGGAAATTCGTTGCCTACGTATGTCAAAATCATGATCGAGATGAAGAGTAATACAATGTTGGTCCTTCATGTTAAAATTACTATGAACATAGCTTATTGGAACGATAGGTAAATCAGATTTAATGACATAATCTTTAGGGATGGGTACTGGAATTATTTCTTTACACCGTTCACAATTTACTAAAACAACTTTAATTTTATCAGATTCTAAGCTTTTCAATTTTTGTAAAAGATCAGCAGATAACCCTGGAGAATTAACTGTTAGTTTATTCTTCTTTTTTGGCGATTCTGGAACTAATGGGATTCCTAATTCGACATCCTCTACAGTTGAGAAATCTAAATTTGATTTATCAATATTTTTCTTTTTTTCAATAAAAGATTTCTTCATGTCCTTTTTTTTTTTTCTGGAAAATTTAGGATTTGACTTAGGAGTTGTATCTTTGATTGCTGTAGGTTTTTTATTGTCTTTATTTGGATTTTCCAATTATATCACTATATTTGAAATTATTCGATTTCTATAATAATATCGTTCGTAAATCATTTATATCTTTGTACTCAAGCTCGTGAGAACCTAAACTCCAAAAATCTGCCTTAGTTCAGAATATATTTTTGAAAGCTCTGATATGATAGGTGTGTTGTTTTGTTGAAGATAATAATTAATGTATCCCGAAAGACCCTCGCTGTCTTTAATCCATTCTAAAAACGACTGAACCTCGCCCTTCAGTTGAGGATCTATGTTTGCTGCAACACTTGGCTGACCCTTTCCACCAGCAGTGCCTAATTGGCTATTAGGATCGATGAAAGTTTTTTTTGAGCTTAATTCTGAAACTGCTCTTGCGGTATCCATTGTAGCACCCATAGGTTCCCCATCTGGCTCGAGATAAACAAGTATTTTATGTTCTTCGTCTTTCGACCCAATAATGTGTCCTTCACCTCGAATTGAAGTGGCAACTAGTCTCTCTGACGTACACTGAAGAACTGAATATTTCACACCTGATACCATTACGAATCTTGCATTCAGACTATTCCAACTAGATATTACTTTACCGACATCGGAACTAATATCCCAATTATCTGTTGAGTGAAGAATATTGTCTCTTCCTTGAATTACAGCGGCAGCGATAATGCTTGGATCTTTTTGTAATAAATTGTGAACAACAGTAGCTGGATCATTTGGCATTTTTTTCTCCAAATTTTTCGATTAAAATATCCTATACAGAAATAATAATAATAATAGTATAAATATAATTATAAAATTTGTATTAAAATTTGTGTTTAATGATCTATTCTTCTTTTGATGTCTTAATATTGATTCTTCCAAACTTAGGTTTATGTTGAACTTTGTTACTGTTATCGATCGAATTATTCATAGAACTATTTATGTTTTGGAATGACAGTTTATTACTAGAAAACATTTTGTGTTCTAAGTCGTTTTTTCTTTGTGCATTAAAGTGATCTTTTAAGGAACCTTCATCTCTAAACATTTTTCCACACACAGCACAACTATAATATGGTTCTCCTAATAGACCTTTAGGTGTTTTAACAACAATTGGGAATTTTTTTCTCCCCTTCAATAAGCCCCCCTCTTTCTGACACCTATGTCTTATTAATTTTCCATACGGGGGGTATTGAAAAAACATTTTACTTCCATGAGTACATTCCCAGTATAAAACATCAGCTCCGCACTTTTTACAAACAGTTTGAAAAGATCGAAGATAGCAGTGTTTTCCGTGACTTTTATAAAAATGTCGCATTATATAATTAGAAATTTCTAACTTATTAAAATTTTTTGATGAAACGAGATAAGCTAATTTTTTAAAAGAGGTTTTTTATTAACTGATAAATCCATAAAACGCAAACATTTAAATGTATGATTTTAATTATAGAAATTAAGGAACTGAACTTTATGTGGGTATAAGTAATTGGATCTTTCAATGCCTCAAAATAATTTAAATTTATGCCCAGAATGTGGGAATGCAAATCTAATTTCTGATAACGCAAGGGGCGAAATAGTCTGTAATGTATGTGGTTTAGTTTTAAGCCAAAATCTTATTGATTCTGGTCCAGAATGGAGAGCCTTTTCCTCAGAAGAAGCAAATAAAAAAGCTCGAGTAGGAGCACCAACAACATTGACGCTTCATGATAAAGGACTAAGTACTATGATTGGTTGGACAAATAAGGATGCTTTTGGTAAGAGCATAAGCCCTAAAATGAAAGCCGAAGTCTATCGATTGAGAAAATGGCATGTTCGAACGAGAACTAACAAATCAATAGATAGGAATTTAGCTTACGCAATGAACGAATTAGACCGATTTTCCTCCCAATTAAGTGTGTCAAGAGAGCTAAAAGAATCTGCAGCACATATATATAGAAAAATGGCTCGTAAGAATCTTATACGTGGAAGATCAATTGAAGCAATGTTGATAGCGTCTATTTACTTATCATGCAGATTAAATAATATCCCTAAAACTCTTGATGATTTTACCGAGTTTGCTTTAGTTGATAAAAAAAAAATAGCTCGATGTTATAGGCTAATATTAACCGAATTGAAGATAAATATTCAAGTTTCTTCACCAATCAATTTTATTCCTCGTTTTTGCGCCGAATTAAATCTTTCGGGTAGAACTCAAAACCGAGCTGCGGAATTATTAAAATTAGCTAAAAAATATCATTTAACCGCTGGAAAAGCACCTACCGGCTTAGCTGGGGCTGCGTTATATGTGGCAGCAATACAAGAAGGAGAAAGGAGGACTCAGAAAGAAATTTCTCTAGCCGCTGGTGTTACAGAAGCTACTATTAGGAATAGGTATAAGGAAATAGTTAATCATTTAAGATTTAATTTAAATCCCTAAAGAGCATTGAAAACAAGATAACAATAAAATTGGTATAGAATTAGAGAACTTTGATCCGCTTTATTATATCAGGGCGTTTTTTGTATAATATACGAAATCCACAGTGAGAACATTTTATCCCTGGAAGTGCGTTTAATTCTTTTTTAGAGACTTCTTTTCCACAGCTTTTTCGAGCACAAACGTATTTCATAATTTTTAAAATTAATTAAAGTTAAAAAATTTTTCGCACATAATTAAAAATGCTGACAAAATTCCTCAAAATATAGAATTTATTAAGAAAATAAATAGAATTATATGTATAGTGACTTTCTCTTATCCTCAGTATCAACAAACTGAAATGTATTAAGATCTTTTTCTAATTGGTCTCTTTTGTCTTGTAGATTTTTAGTTATATTCTCTATATTATCAAGTGAATATTTCTTTTTAATTGGTAAAGTGAACGATTTCTTTAGCATTTCCAAAAGTGTTATCGACGCCTTTAAATCAGTGATATCTTCATTTACCATAGCGATATTATCTGTTTCTGCTAAGAGAACTATTCCGTCTAAATTAAACCGTGCTTTTGCTAGTGTAGGAATTAATCCATTAGCACCGATAATTACACCTTTTTGAATCTTATCACAATTGGTTCTAGCAAGAAAATTATCTAACAACTCTCGGTTTGTCGAACTTGCATATATTTTTGGAATTTTTGTATTGATTTTGCGACTATTTATTGGATATGCTCCTAAGGCTATTATCAATTTAATTTTACATTGAAATATAATTTCCGCAAGGAAATTTGAAATTCTATAGATACCCTTGGGTGTTAAACTCTGAGCGTCTGCAGTAATTAAAAAAATATCTCTTTTTTGTTCAGGATCTTTCCAAAATAAAATCTCTGCTTTAGGAGCGGATAACATACTATCGTCCACGATAGCTCCCGCTGGATAATCATCAAATATAAAATCCATTAAGTTTTTAGCGTCTAATTGTCCTATTAAAGAATCAATCGCAAATTTTCCTACATCGGCTATTCCTGGCATGCCTAAAATACATATTGGATCGTTAAAATCCTCCTCGTTAAAATCAAAATGTTTAATAATTCTTATCCCAGATTCTGTCATTTTTTTTTGCTTAACTATTATTATTTGATAGAATAAGAGTCATAATTTAGTCTTTAAAATCAATGTGTTATCCTAATAGACACATGATTTACCATAAAAGTAATACAATCATAATATCACAAAAATTTTATTTTCTGAAGTATCATTAGATATATCGGATTTTGTACCGACAATATTAATTTTTTTTGAATCCTATAGAAGTGACCGAGCTAATTTTTGCATGTCTGAAATGTGGAAAATGTTGTTTTAATCTCAGTTTTTCTGATTCAGATTATATAAAAAGAATTCCATTGTATCCAGAAGAGGTTGATAAACTAATAGAAATTGCCAAAAAGAGACAAATTCCTCTGAAGGTTAAAGAAGATCTTGTTTTTCCCGATATATTAAATAAAAAAATACTTGTGCTAACATATCGCTTTATTTTAAATGAAAATGGTCATTGTATTTTTTATGATCCTAATGTAGGTTGTACTATCCATGAAATTAAACCTTTTGCTTGTCAAGCATATCCATTAGCATTAAAACGGATCGATGCCTTTAATTTAGAAATCACGATTGATTCAACATGCAAATGGGTAGAGGAACATCATACAAAACTAAAAAATATAGACCTTAATAAGATAAAAATCACTTTTAGTGAAAGTTTTAAAAAAGCAGAAGCTTTTCTCACGAAAAATAAAAAGTTGCAATTACATATAAGAAGAATGGAAGCTGAAAATAAAATAAAGATTGCTCGTCAGATTTCATCGGAAGATTTTAATAGAGCTTTAAAAAACTGGAAACGCGACGAAATTAGGGTCAGTTAAAACTCTAATAATCACCCTATTTTAAAAACTATCTATTTAAAGTTGATTTATCAAGTATATATTTTATTTTATTTTCTGGAAAAGTGTAACAGATGGCAGGCAAGTTGTAAATCACCTATCTTGTCTTCTAAATTACTTATTTAAATACTTCTAATTCATTAATTTAATTTCATTAAAGAATATTTTATATGATTGAAAACTACACTATTAATATGTTCAATAATATTCAATTTTAATTATGAGAAAATTCATATCTTTACTCTCAGGTGGTTTGGATAGCCCAATCGCGGCATACTTAATGTTAAAAAGAGGTTTTACTCCTGCATTTCTCTCGTTTTTAACTTCAGATGATTACGAAGATTCGATGAAAAAAAAAGTTATAAAAATTGTAAAAATCTTATCAAAGTTTACAAACGATGAATTGAAAATATATTTCATTAACCACGACAATAACTTAGACACTTTTAAAGAATTCTGCGACAGAAAATTAACGTGTGTTTTATGTAAGCGATTAATGTTAAGAATAGCTAAGAAATTAGGAGAATTAAATCAAACTAACATAATAGTAACTGGTGACATTTTAGGAGAACAAGCTAGTCAAACGCTAGACAATTTATATGCCTACAATAATATTATTTCTGGTTGTGTAATGTTAAGACCACTAATAGGTTGCGACAAACAAGAAGTAATTGATTTAAACAAGCAAATAGGGTCCTATAACGCCTCCTCAGAACCCTCTGCAGGATGTAATTTTAACCCTCAATACCCCGAAACTCATGCGAAAATTGGGGAAGTCCTCAATTCAGAAAAAAAAGTAAACATTGAGGAGCTAATCATGAAATCGATTAAGAATGCAGAGATTTTAAAATTTTAAATCCAAATCATCAATAAATTCATTAAATCTATCATCTTCCAATTCAGATTCTTTAAAATCAGGTAAAAATTCACAAATTACCTGGGCTAATAAATGTTTACAAAACGATCTTCTTCTTTGAATCACTACGGTTTTATAAAAGTCTTGGCAAGAGCAGTACAATTTTGGATATAACAAATATTCGTCATTTTCTCCCAAAGCTATCCAAACAACTCTCCTCGAAGGGTTAAAGGTATATTTTGTTATACCTCTTTTTATAACCTTTAAAACCTTGTCGACTTTGTCAGGAAAATTTGTATCAATGAAATTCAACAATTCTTCATCAATAACGCCTTTCTTTTCAGCCATCAAAGATATATCAAATAATAAATCTTTTGACATTTGATTATCATATATTAATTATAATTGATAAATAAAAAGGATCTTAAGATTGAGCCATATTATATATTTTCCAACGAGATATTTTCCTGCAATTTCGGGAGCAGAATTTTATATCCAAAGTATGGCTGAAATATTAAATTTTAAATACACATATGATATTCAAGTCTATACTTCCACTGCTATTGACTTTAAAGCTTTAAGAGAACCAAGCGGGAGAAGTATTAAACTTGGCGAAAAATATTACGACAACGTAAACAATTTAAAAATTACACGTTTTCCTGTTAAGTATAATGTTTCACTAGAAGAAAAACTAAAACTCATAAAAAAAGAAGTATCTTACGAGGATTTAGAACTATCTGACGAGTGTTTGATTGAGTATTTAAGAAATGGACCCTACTTGGAAAACTTCCTTGAAAAAATAGCGCCCCCCATTAAAATTTCCTTCGATTTAGTTCATACAACCTTCTTTCCCTATTTTAATACAATCTTAACCTTAATGTTAGGAAAACTTACAAATAAACCAACTGTTTGCACTCCCTTTTTTCATTTCTCAAATCCCAGATATCTAAACAAAAACTATTTCGAAGCGTTGCAGAAGTTTGATAAGATAATTGCATGTACTCATCTTGAAAAGAAAATTTTAAAGGAAAAGCTGAGCATTCCAGAAGAAAAAATAAAAGTTATTCCTATGGGAGTAGATTACAAGAAGTTTGAATTACCAAAAAAGCTAACTCCTAAGAGATTTAATTTTAAACAGAAGTATTTTAAACCAAATGAAAAGAATCACAGAATGGTATTATTCTGTGGATATAAAAACTATGAGAAAGGAGCCGTTTCAATTTTAAAAGCAATTCCCTACATCTTAAAAAAATTCAGAAAAGTGTATTTTGTCTTTATTGGGCCACCTACTATTGCGTTTAATAGAGAGCTCTCTAAAATTCAGAAAGCTATCCATCCTCGAGTTATTAACTTAACTCCGGATAATTTAACGGGATATTACGATGTAAAGAAAATCGCAGCTTTCAACGAAACTGATGTATTTTTGATGCCAAGCCGAAGTGATGCATATGGTATTGCTTTCCTAGAAGCTTGGGCTTCTGGTAAACCCGTTATAGGTGCAAATATTGGAGCGACACCCGAAGTTATAAGAGATAAAGTCGACGGGTTACTTGTTGAGTTTGATGATTATATTGACATCGCCGAGAAAGTCGTATTGTTATTAAAAAAGAAGCGATTAAGCAAAAATTTAGGAATAGAAGGTAGAAATAAAGTCCAAGAACATCTTTCTTGGGACATAATAGCTAAGAAAACGCACGAAACATATCAAGAATTAATTTTAAAACAAGGTGAATAAACTGAAAAAAATATCTGGAAATCCCTATTTAAATAAAAAAGAGGGAGAATTGTTAATCGACAGCATCCTACTTAAAGAAGTTTTAAAAACTTATACAACTCCCTTAATTATTTTTTTAGAAAATAGAGTTAGAAATAATATAAACACCTTTAATAAAGTCTTTAAAGCTGTATTTAACAATTTTCAATGTTTTTATTCCTTCAAAGCTAATTTTCTTCCTGAAATTTGTAATATTGTTAAATCAGAAGGATTAGGCGCTGAATTAATTGGACTACCTGAACTAAAGTTAGCGTTAAAATTACAATTTCCTCCAGATAAGATAATAGTAGGCGGTCCTTATCTACCTCAAGATCTTATCGAAAAATGCGTTCAGGAAAAAATTAAAGAAATAGTCGTATATAATATGAACGACTTAATTCGAATCAACTCAATTGCTAAAAAATCTCAAACTATTCAAGATATTTGCCTAAGAATTAATACCCAAAAATTCGGTAGCAAATTAGGTATTCTTCTAAATCCTTCAAATGTAATAAAATTAAAAAGAATTCTAAATGAAAGTAAAAACCTTAGAATTACAACCTTATTATCTCATTATTCTACCCAGATGAACAATTTTGAGTTGTTTGAAAAAAATGTAAATATCCTCTTAGATAATACTAAAATTTTGTTCGATGCTGGAATTAAAATAGAAAACATTAATTTGGGTGGTGGTTTTCCTGAAGCAGTTATAATGCCAGAAAAACAGTTGAAAGAACTTGCTACAAGAATATATTTTCTTATAAGTAATTTTGAGATACGTTTTAAAAACATCTACTTTGAGCCAGGACGTTATTTAGTTGGGGATGCTGGGTTGCTCATTGCTAAAATTATTAAAGTAACTGATGATAGGTGGATTTTCTTAAATATAGGTAATCACATCTGCCCCAAATTTGCAAAATCCTCTATGAGATTCTATAACGCAACAAGGATTGAGGAGCCACACAAATTTAAAACTTCAATAGCAGGAATTATTCCTACCGATCAGGATGTGTTAGCCAAAAATTATTTTTTCACCAACAACTTAGAAGAAGGAGACTTTGTGATTATTACAAATATAGGTGCCTACAATCTGACTTTTTCGAACCGCTTTCCTTATCTCCTTCCCAACATAATTCTTATTAAAGATAAAACCGCTACAAATATTTTCAATCCTTCAGTAAATCGCGATTTTTCAATTAATTAAAACTCAAGGAAGAACGACTATAACTGCGATACACGATCCGATATTCTCCAATTTAAATAAGTCGTTTAATTTCGATTAGTTGAAAAAAAGATGATACTTAAATTGCTTACAGCCTTACCACTTATTTTGTTGGTAATATGTGAATATTATATTCATTCTAATTTTTTATTTATATTATTTCATTAACGAAACTATAACAACAGTCGTTTTAAATGGAATCTCTAATAAGGAATGCTAAAAAAAGAGAAGTAATAAGACCAACCCGAGAAAATTTTGGCTACGCGAATATAAAAATAGTTGGATGTGGGGGAGCTGGTAACAATACTATCAATCGTCTAATGAAAATAGGAATTCGAGGAGCAAAATGTGTGGCCGTTAATACTGATCTCCAACATTTAGAAAGTGTGGAATCTCATATAAAATTGTTAATTGGAAAAAATTTAACACGAGGGTTAGGTGCTGGAGGTAATCCAGATGTAGGAAGAGCTGCTGCCGAAGAGTCTCGTGAAGATTTAACTAAAATACTTAGAGAGTCTAACTTAGTTTTTATAACATGCGGAGAGGGGGGTGGAACGGGAACTGGTAGTGCACCTATTATTGCAGAAATAGCTAAACTTGAAGGAGCTATTGTCGTTGGGGTAGTAACTTTACCCTTTGAAACCGAAATTGGACGCATTGACAAAGCACAGGTCGGTCTTAACGAATTAAAAAAATACGCAGACACATTAGTGGTAATAGATAATAACCGCCTTTTAGACATAGCTCCAGACTTACCCATTATCGAGGCGTTTAGTGTTGCAGACGAGGTATTAGCAACTATGGTCAAAGGAATAACTGAAACGATTTCGTTACCATCGCTGATTAACTTAGATTTTGCTGATGTTAGAACAATTTTAAGTACTGGAGGAGTTGCAATAGTCGGAGTAGGCGAATCTGGTGACAAAAATAACCGCGTAGAAGACGCAATTGAAGACGCTCTTAATTCACCGTTGTTAGATGTATCTATTGATGGTGCAAAAGGTGCTCTGATTCATATATGCGGGGGAAACGATATGACTTTAGCTGAAGCAAATTCGGTTGCAAAGAAAATATCGGAAAAAATGGATGTAAACAATGCCATGGTTATTTGGGGTGCTCGAGTAAACGATGAATTTGACGGCTACCTTAGAGTTATGCTCCTTATTACAGGTATAAAATCACCACAAATTTTTGGGAAGAAGGTCTCAAGTATTTCTTCTTTTAATGAAAATATTTTACCTAAGAATCTTAATGAAAGCAAACTTTCTAACGATATCCTTAATATTAGAGAGCTTTCTATTGACTAAAAATTTTTTCTCCTCCTTTTTAAATCTTCTTCTCTAAACATTTATATGAACGATAAATACAGCGTAAAAACTCAAAATGAAGTTAATTCAATTTTAGAGAGATTAAACGAGTGGAAAACCTTGTTTTTTTTTGAAGTGAGGTATTTTTATGAAGGATGGGCAATCTATATGAAAGAGAAGAACGTGTATCCAAGACATCTGGTGATATTTAAATCGTATTCTGACGATTATTACTCTATTAAAAGTTTTGAAATTCATTTTAGTAAAAAAAAGGAAACTTATCAAGAGCTTTATGTTAATGAGAAGATTGACACTGTCCAAGAGTTACAATCTGAAATTAAAGAAATTATTTATGGGAAGGATATTTTAGATTCTATTACAAAATTGAATAATGAATCCATTTGAAACTTCATCGCTTAAATACTTAAATTTGGATGAATTAATTTTAAAATTGAGGTTTATACATTTTTCTGAATTCTTCTCTCTTTTTCTCGTTATATTTATTTTCTAAAAATTTCAGTACAGAATGGTGAGGCATTCCGCTTAACAACATATTTACTGCTTTTCTTGATATTTGTAGATTCTCATAGTCAGATATAATTGAAACTGTTTTTCCATAAACAGAAACGTGGCTCTCAGCAAATCTTTCTATAGCCCTTCTCATCTCTCCATTTCTACCAATAATTCTACCCTTTAATCTTTTTATTTTCTTCTCAGATTTACCTAACAAATTGTAAAGATTAAAAACCTCCATGTCAAAAGTCTCATCTAATAATTTCATAGCTTTTGTTGGATTAAATCCTCTATTAATAGCGTTCAGAATTTTTTCAGCAATAAAGGTATTAAGGACCCCGTATTTCGGGTGTTCAATTAAAGGTCTTACCTCGCAATCTCCAGTTTTGCTGTCTAAATTAATTTGAACTCCCAATGCATCTTCTATATCTTTTTTTGTTTTACCGTTTTTTCCGATTAATACAGCAATTCGATTTTGTCCTATTTTCATGTTTCTAATTTAAATCATATGTTTTCAACAACATATATTTTTTCATTTATCTATTCTAAGTTTATTACTTCATAGTAAAACTCTTCTCGATTTGGTACTTCTACTCCTATTGTCTCAAAATAATTAAAAATATTTTTGATATCCCTTACCAACAATATTTCTGCTTTTGGATGATGTGTTGTTACTCCCTGAGATATGTCAATTATTACCGGTTTTTGATTGTGGTATAATATATTAAATTCAGACAAATCTCCATGTACTAAAGCTGCTTTTTGATATAGATTTTTAATAAAATAGAGGATTTCGTTTAATAAATTAATAGGATCCTTAGGAAATTTAATATCTTTGAGCTTGGGTGCTGGAATTGAAGCAAAACCGATGTAATCCATTATTAAAATATTATTTTTTATAAAAAGAGGTTCAGGTACATTCAAACCCACTTTATAAGCTCTTTTTAGATTTTTAAATTCTTTACTTGCCCATAGATATATTATTTTAGAAACATTATGAGGTATTCTTTTAAACCTAGGATCTCCGATAATGTAATTTCTCATCCATTTTGAAGTATTTGTGTCAATCTTATATATTTTTACAGCGTATTCCTTATTATTTTGACCGTAAGCAAGATACACATTTGCTTCTTTACCCGCGGAAATTATTCCTTCGATGCGGCTTAAAATTCCAGATTTTAATATTTTGCTAATTTGTAAATACATTCTTTCATCAAATACAGAATCTACAGTAGCCCTCTTCTTAGTTTGATCAATCTTTTTAACCCGTTTTGAATCGATCTGCTTTTTAACTAAATTATCTATGTTTTTTTCGAAGTCATCCCCCATAAGGTCGTTATTATCACGATTATCGAGTTCTTCGTCGTCGTTCCACTCCTCTTCGGGTTGATTTTTTCCCAATTAATCCACCCCCTTAATGGGATTTAAAGATATTTTATTCTTAAAAAAAAAAGGAAAGCTCTTAACATGTTTAGAACTGCTTTCATCTCTTAGTACGACTTTATTCTTAGTAATATTTTCAACTAAATATGTGACCTTATTGATTACAACAATGTCGTTTTTCTTAACTGGTAAGAATTTTATAAGGGCTTTTAATCTATAAAGACCTCTTCCTTTTTGAGAATCTCTACCTACCAACTTTTTTGTTCGATTTAAAACAAAGGTAAAATTCGCTCTCATATGTGAAATAATTCGGTTCATCAACTCGTTTGTACTCAAGTAGAGATCCACACCAAGATTTTGATCTTCTATTTTTGAAATATACTGAGTTTGATTTTTAGCAAATAAATTTTCTACGAAATTCGAGATACGACCTAAAGCTTCTTCAATAACTCCAAATTGAGACCTATCAGTCACCCTCAATTGGATAATCGAAATATAATACATTCCTGCTCTTAAATTAGTGCAATTTTTACATAAATCATAATTAATGTTCAGTTTTAGGGTATGTTGATGTGATATCTTTTGGTTATCCCTTAATTTCCCCAATACAGTAACATCCATAGAAGTTAATAAATCTCGCGAAGAGTATACAAGTGTATCGAATGAGAACGAGAATATTATCATATCTTGTTTTATGTAATTTTTTAATAAATAGCGAATTAACGCTGCTTCAATGATTTTGAACAAATCTTTACTTTCAGATGCTATCCAATCCTCTTTTTTAGCATAATTTTGGCAATCAATACATAACTTAAAGTTATAATTATTAGGCAACTCAAATAATGGATTTTCGGTTAAATAACAATTAAGGCACATACCAAAATGAGGTGCAAATTCATCAATTACAGTACCGCATATCGCACAAAATCTGTGAGGCATTAAAACATCATTTTCATAGCCATTGGAATTTTATTTATTTTTCTAACTCCTTCTTTGGGAAGTATTTTCTGAGCTATAGCCAAGTTTGTTATATTTTCTCCAACTATATTAAAGTTTGACGCTTCTCTTAATATTTCAATAGCCCTGTCGATAGATAGAAGATCCCCCCCAAAAAAGGCGGAACCAATATCAAGTCTTAAATTACCTTCAGTAATAACTTTATTTAATAATTCTTCGTCGCAACAAGCGATTGTCTCCATGTCGCTGTGTCTATGGATTTTAAGATATACCTTCATTTCACACTCATTAATATTTGGTTATTTCTCTTTAATTTCTTCTCTCGCTCCGCAAGCTGTGCATTTAAGAAAAATCTTTTTACCTTCTTTTTCAATGTCCGTATCTGGTTTATTGCAGATTTTACATAATACATAAGTCTTTGAGTAAACCTCAACGAGTCTATTTAATACTTTTTCTTTGTAAATACCCTTTAAAAACAATTGTTGCCCTCGTATCTCTCCCATGGTCCCTACTTTTTTGAGAAATATCACTATAAAATGCTTCCGATCTCTATTTAAAATATTGATAATCCTGTTAAAATTTGTAATGTATGTGTTTTTTGCTTCAAATCTTATCTGAACTTTAGGTATCTCAAATCTAGATAACTTCTTTACATTCTCCGGAATTTTTTCATAAGCTTTATCAATTAATTCGTCATAATTATTTATATCCATTTCATTCAACCTGTTCTTAATATTTCTACAATGTTCTAGTATTTACCTTACAAAATTAATTTTACGATTTTGAGAATGAAATTAACAATAAAGAGCAATCTTGTGAATGATGCTGTTTAGTAACTTTGGTAGATATTTTCTTCAGTTGGATAAATCCTTGATTCCATAACTAAGTCGTTAATATATGTTCTTAGTTTGTTTTCAGAAACTTTCATTCTTCGCTGTAATTCTTCAAGGCTTATCCCATTCCCGTCTTGTGAATACTCATAAATTATCGTAAAAATTTCCTCTTTAACCTTATTTATTTTAGGCGATTTCGTTTCACTAAACAATTTTTCTACATCGATTTCGCTCGGAATATCGTCAAAAAATGTATCTTCTTCTAACTCAGAGCCGGAGACAGGAGCTTTGGGGATCTCGTGGAGATCTCCAGATTTTATTTTTTTAATTATATCAGCTTCTCTTAACAAAATATAGTTAGGATTTTTTATTTTTTTTATAAAGACTATGTTGTTAATTTGGACTTTCTCACCATAAAACCCAATCCTCCCTAATACATCAACTAATACTCCTTTGTTTATATCTCCATAATTTTCTACATCTACATCCCACTTTACGGCAGAAATGATGCCCGTACCGTCATCAAGTTCAAATCTTAAATTGGTGCTAACTTCTTCCGTTGGAGAATTAATATCGCTACTTCTTTTACTCATAAATTCTTCTCGATTTGTGATTGTAGCAACAATTCTAATTCTTTTAAGAGCTCCAAAGATAGTATATAGCGAATTCTCCATGGAATTATACCTGCCTTCTAACAGGTGCTTTATCCAACAACGAATTGGAGGTGTAAATTCGTAGGATCTTGCAGTACTCATAATTAAAACTTTTTTTTCTTTTATATTATCTTTAAATTATATTGCATAAAGAAATGATTATTAAATGCTAAATATAACATAATAAATCTAAATTTTATTCTTTT
>JAHLWV010000143.1 GCA_019057735.1 Promethearchaeota archaeon
GAAAAGTAAAAAAAATAGAAATTTACGAGCTAAGCAGCTGAAAGAGAATCGAAGCATGAGGGATATAGAATTGGTCCTTCACCTTTATAACGACGGTATGAAAATACTCAGCTAAACCTAAGAAACCTCGAATAACTGATTCGTCTTCCTCAAATTTAAATGTAATTTTTGCTATAGCAGCACTAGCACTGAAAGTGGCTTTTTCATAAACCCTTTCGTCAATCAAAGGAATCTTCAATTCGTTTACGATTTCATACACCCTTTTGATAAAGAGTTCTCGCTTTGGAATCTTAACACACCTATTAATATTGATTACTATTATTAAACTTACAAATGAAATATGATATATAATATATTAGGTTCGGAACATTTAAGAGTTTTTTTTTAACTGTGAAAAATAGTGCCCATTGAATTTAATTTAGGAAAATCTATGATACAAATATTATACAAAAATAAAAATATAAATTAATAAATTACAATTACTACTATAGCTATATATTATTCTTTTAAAATAGATGATTAAAAATTTGGAGGAAATGAACTAGCGTTGGTTTCGAAGGAATATAAGAAGATAGAGAGAGTCGTTAATTTTATGAAAAAGGGTTTAACCTCTTTAAGCGACGACTTAGAAGATACGGTTAAGGGGATTAATGATTTTGTAAAATCGTTAAACAAAGCCTTGAAAGATTTGAAAAATGTTTCTATTGAACCAGAATTAAAAACTGTTAGCACATCATCTAAGAAAATTGTCGCACCTTCAGATGGTATGGCTAAAACTGCAGCGGCGAGTACTTTGTTTAGTTTATTAAGTGGTAGTCCTGCTCCAGCACAAGAAATGCCTTCAACTACCACAGCTACAGTATCTCCAACGGTAGGTGGCCCTCCTAAAGCTCCTGGAAAGGGTCCTCCAAAAAGGCCATCAACGGGAGTACCTCCAAAAGCGCCCTCTAAAAGTGGACCACCTAAACGAACTAATTTACCTCCAGCGCCAAAATTACCCCCAAGTTCGCCTGATATGCCCTCTAAAGCTCCTGATGCAGGAATTGTGCAATCACCCTCATTTGCTAAGAGACCGATCCCGCCAAAAGCACCGTCATCAGGTGCTCCATCCAGACCACCTGGAGCTCCAGCGGCTTCCCCTGCACCAGCACCTCAAGCAGGAGGTGGTTTAAGTTCTCTCCGAGATGAAATGTTAGAGGAATTAAATCGTTTAAAGAAGATTATGAGAGGAGATTAGTAACTAACTCCATTTTTCTCATCTAATACTTATTTTTAAACCTTTTTAGCGCAGATCTTTACATCTAATAAGATTCACTATTATTAATTCAAAACATTTTTAATCATCGATTATGAACTATTTAGTATAGATGGACAAACATAATTCTATCATCTGCGAAAACAATATACCAATCGTAGTTCCTAAACGCATAATGGTGCTTGCTGGTCATCCAGATGACGAAATCATATCCTGTGGTGGCACTCTTCTAAAATATCAAGCTTTAGGATCACAAATAGTTGTTGTAGTTGCGACGAATGGTGTTGGTGGATATGCAAGAAGTAATCAAAAAGAAGGAATTATAAATCAAAGAAAGCATGAACTTGATTCTGTTCGATCTGCGTTGAAGTGTGAAATTATAGAATTAGAATTTCCTGATATGGACATAACTCGAGAAAAAATCTCTAAGATAACAAATCTTATTAGAGATACTAAGCCTCAAGTTGTTTTATTGCCTCATCATTCTGATTTTCATCGAGTGCATCGAAACTTGGCTCTAATTTCAAGAGAAGCAATTTACCATTGTTCGACGGGTAAAGCTTATGGAGGATACGAAAGAAACTGGACTCCATTAGGTGTGTATTATTACGAAGGTCCTTCGTGTAAATTTCAATATATTGAGAGTTCTGTTTTTGTTATAGTAAATATCGAAGAATTTTGGGAGAAGAAAAAAGAGATATTTAACATCGCCTACCTTACTCAGAAAGAAGTTTTAGGAAGAGTAATGGAGTGGGCAGAAGATACTGCGATTTTAAGAGGTAACGAAATAAATTCGTCGTATGGAGAAGCGTATATTCCTGAAACTACCTATACACCACTTAAGCTTTTATTAGTATAGAATATATATAAAAAGATTAAATTTGTTTATTAAATAAGCGAATAAATTGCTAAAATTAATTTGACATTATGGGCAATCTTACTGTTGTTTTAGACATTGGACAGTTTTCAGCTAAAGCGGGTTTTGCTGGTGAAGATATGCCAAGCCAAGTATTCTTCACAATCGTAGGAAAGCCTAAATATAGACAAATTGATTACGAGTATGGAATGGTTCGACAGGACGACTATTACGTAGGAGACGAGATTCAATCTTTAGGTTTATACAAAGTGCTTCACCCTATTAATAAAGGTACAATACAAGACTGGGTATCATTCGGAAAAATAATTGATTATATCTTCTATAATTTAAGAGTGGATCCTAGTTTGGTAAATGTCTTATTTGCCGTCCATCCGTTGTTTCCTCATAATGATTTAAAAAAGCTATTTGAATTATTTCTTGAACATTATCAATGCAATGCATTTTATCCGGTATTAGATTCTATGCTCACCTTGTATGCAGGAGGATTTCGAACAGGCTTGGTAATAGAGATCGGAGATAGTCTAACAAGAATAGTCCCAATCTATGAAGGTTATAAGCTTGATCACGCAATTAGAATTCTTGAAATTGGCGGAAGAACTCTCACAAAATTTATGGAAAAAATATTAGGTGAAAAAGGGTATTCGTCAGATTCTTCTATAAGAAGAGAACTCGTCAGAGCCTTAAAGGAAAAAGCGTGTTTTGTATCCCTCGATTACAAAGAAGATTTGAAGAGAGTTGAACAATATGAAAAAGAATATTCCTTGCCGGATGGCTCAACAATTTCTTTAGCCAGAGAAAGGTTCGAAGTTCCGGAGTTGTTATTTAGTCCTTCAATGGAATTGGAGGAGATATCTCTCCCAGAAGCAATTATGGATGTAATTGAAATGTGTGACCTAGATGTCCGTCCAGATTTACTAAACAACATTTTTTTGTCGGGAGGATCTTCGATGTTTCCAAATCTCAAGTCTCGAATCTACCTAGAATTAGAATTAGAATTGGCGAGGCGTAAAAAGAAAAGCCAAGTCATCAAAATAATAGCACCCCGGGAAAGAATATTCTCAGTATGGGTAGGAGGATCGATTTTAGGAATGATTCCCGAATTCGAGCAGAACTGGATAACCAGAGCGAAATATTTTACTGATGGCATTCCTGAAGACATTCTATAAATCATGGTTAAGATTCAAGCTACTGTTTTTTGAAGTATTACTGTAATAATACAAGCGTATTACAGTTTTTTAAAAATATTATTCCGATATTATATCTTAGTGTAATTTCATCTTAATTGGAGGAATGAAAATGGAAAAACCTCAAAATACTAGTTTTGAACAAACAAAAGTTTTAAAAAAATATTACAAGCCTAATTACTCTCAATTATTTAATAAGATAAAAGACATTAAAACTCCGGTGAAAAATGAAATATTAATGTCTTTACTTGACGGGAATTGGCATACAGAATTAGATTTAATAAGAGTAGCTAAGCAAAAAATGAGATATTTGGGTGCTGTAACCTTAGGAACAATGATTCACTCTTTAAATCACCATTTAAAGAACGATTACCTTGAAAGGAAAATAATAAACGGAAAGCTATCTTATAGAATCTCAGATAATTATGTTGGGCTAACTCGAGCGGCGTACAACAAATATAGGTTTAAAATGGATTAATTTTTAATCAATTTTCTTTTTTTAACTTCTTTTTTCACATTGTTCTTTTGAAATATGGTAATCTGTACAATTAGAACAGAAACCAATAGTACCCTCGTCTTTAAAACTATCATTCCAACATTTTGGACAAATGTAATAAATATGACTTTTATTGTTCTTCCTTTTTAGTATCTTAAACACATTAAAACCACATTTTGAACATTTCGTAGATTTTAATATAGTAATTCTTCCCGTTTTCGGAACAGAGAGGTAAGTTTTACAATTTCGATCAGAACATGCTAGAAATCTTTTCTTTTGTGAAGTTGTAATTAATTTCATTGGATGATTTTTACAGATTGGGCATTTTGAAGTAGTTTGAGGAAATTTTTTTTGAGACGTTTGTTGCATTGTCGTTTTTAAATTATCTTTAACGCTATCAAATTTAATCGTTATCGTATTTTTCTCATTACGAAATTTATCAAATAAAGCTAGAAATATCTTTTTTACTATTGTAATAACATCTTCCTTTGTTTTCCTTTTCTCTTTTATATCTTCAAGTAAATTTTCAACAAATCGGGTAAAATCAGGCTTTAAAAATGGTAACCACACTTGAATTAGCTCTTGAATAAGAAATTTCCCCCATTCAGTTATTTTAAAGCGATTTTTAGCAATATTATAAGTTAATTTACGATCTAACAAAATCATTATTATTGTTGGACGAGTGGATTTTGTACCCAAATGTTCTCTCTCCATTAATTTTAATAAAGTTGTATCAGTATAATGTGGTGGAGGTTGAGTTTCTTTTTCGTCCAAAAGGATTTCCTTAACTGGAAGTTCTTTGACTTCGATCTCGAATATTGGTTGGTAAGTTTTTTTTAAAAAAGGAGCGATTTCGTAAAATCCGCTCTGAGTTAACGAGACGAGGCGAGATGTAAAGAGTTCATCTTTGATTGATGTCCTTAGTTTGATTCTCAATTCTGTTGCATGCTTACCGAAGAGAGCTAAATAGTGTCGTGCTAATATGTCGTATACTTTTTTCTGGAGATTGTTTTCAAATTTTGAACTAGTTTGCTCTAAACTTACTAAGGGAGTAATGGGGGGATGATCTCCAGCATAAACTTTTCCTGGTGTTGGACTCAATCGATTTTCTTTAAATAACTTTACTGTGTAATTCCCATAATTCAGATGGGATTTAAAGTTTTGAATATATGGAAGATGGCTAAAATTTGGGCTGTATTTATCGCTATCAGTTCTTGGATAAGAGATAATTTGGTTCAAATATAGCGAATTCATAGCATTCATGACAGATTTTGCGCTCGTTCTTAAAATTCTAGTTAACAATACAAGGGCTTTAGAAGTATTCAATGGTGTTGGGGGTTTAATTATAGCAGATTCTTTTGTATTGTTTAAAATTATAGCTATTTTTTCGTTTTTAATTTTCTGAAATATAGCTTTAGCTTCGGATTCTTTCTCCTTAATAAATGGATTTTTAGTATGTACAGCTTTTATGATATGACTTTTATGCTCTAAATTAGCATTAATTGTCCAGTATTGTTCAGGAATAAATTGTTCGATCTCCAAGTCTCTTAAATATATCAAATAGAGTAATGAAGTTTGTACTCTACCGATCGATACAAATTTATTATTTATCTCATTTAATATTGGCCTAAATGTATTTGTAACTTCCCTAGTGCTTGAAAAGCCAATAATTGCGTCAATAATTGCTCTTGCTTCCCCAGTTTCTCCCCAGCTCCATTTAGGAGGAATCAAATTTTTATATTTTGAAATTATCTCTTTTTTTTCTAACGAACTTAACCATAGTTGGTTAACTTTAATATTTTTATTTGCTTTAATCACGTAAGGTAGTGCGTCAAAAAGTCCAATATTACACCCTTCGACATCGGCATCGGTTGCAATCACACATTCGTCGCATTTTTTAGAGAAATCAATTAAGGCTTTAATATATGGATTAGCATAGTTGATAGCGACTTTATCGATTGAATTTGGATTTGTAATGATTTCTCTTGGATCTGAATTAGTCCAGCTTTTAAATTGAGCTGTATTTCTATACTCTAAAATATGACCTCGAAGAGGAACAACATAAATACTCTTAGACGGTACTTGATAGACTTTTAGGTATTTTGATCTGTTTATGACCGTGACCGGCCCTAACGCCTCTGCGATTCTTTTAGCTGCTTTATTTTTTTCAGATATTATTAA
>JAHLWV010000144.1 GCA_019057735.1 Promethearchaeota archaeon
TGCGCCTTCCGGGAATTGAACCCGGGTCGTCAGGTTGGAAACCTGATATTCTAACCACTATACCAAAAGCGCTTAGCAAAACAAGAACTAGATTTAAAGTTTTTTTTAATGTGGAAATGAATATAAATTTGTTAAATGTAAATATTAACGATTTAAAAAAAACTTTCTGATACATATCGTCATAAAATATCGTTAGCAATTTCATAGAGAGTTATAATTCTACTTAAAACAATCCACGCATCTAGCGAATAATGAGAAATTGATACAAGTCTATTGCTAAGTTCCAAAATTTCGTCCGTAAAAAAACCCTTTTGAAAACAACCAATAATTACCACGAAATCTTTAGATAAATCATTATCAAATAACTGGAGTGGACTTTCTGCTAGTTCTCCTTTATTAGAAAGAAGTATAACCTCCTTCTTATCAATAGAGTTTACTAACTCTCTTAAAGTGCCTTTAAATTCAGAAATCAATAAGAGATTTTTAATTCTTATTTCATTTTCCATCAACAGTTTAGCCATTAAACCTTTAAATCTATTATAATTTCTGGCGATTTTTATATCGGGGTTTATTTCGAATATTTTACTTTCAAATGTATGAAGGTAAATTTTGAGGTTACCGCTTTTATTGGCGGTTGACCCTAAGGCATTAAGAAGACAAGCATGAGTAATATCGGGACGCCCTCTTTGTTCAACAGCATCTAGTCTAACCATAGCAGAATGGTGTAAAGCATTATCAAGGAGTTTAGAGGAATAAGAATCTTTCTTTAAATTTTTTTGAATGGCAGGATGATTCCTAATATTTGATGGGATGAGTTCTAACCCGCATTCCACAAAAATTATTGTTAAAGGCATTTTATATTGAGATGATTCTAATTTTTATTTTGTTTATGACTTGATCTTAATAAAATATCGAGTTATATGATTACAATCTAAACACGTTGATGATACATGAGAACCTTTACCCTTTGAATGAATTCTGGTTCTGTTATTAATACCGGGGTAGAGAAACTTCTTGCATTTGTGACATATTCTTTTTTTCCATATCGAAGGAATTTGAATCTTTGCTCTTTGTGCATACCGTCTCGCTAAATACACGTATCTATTAGCTAATTCTTTGTTTTGTGGGAATATTTCATGTGCTTTCTGAAATAAGTATAGCATCCTAGTATCTGCTATTCGTTTGACGATACTCTTATTTCTCCTTTTATTTTTCACCATTGTGGAAACGTCACATTATATTTAATTCCCTTTGTTGATTTTTTTCTTCGATATGATAATTGTTTTTCCTCTGACATCCAATAAGTTAGAATTTGTGGAATTTGATATTTGTTCAGCAATACTTCGGATATTATTTTTTGTTGCGATTGATTTTAACATCTTAATTTTGATTATTTTATATTTCTTGAGTAAATGCTGCACATGTAATATAAATTCGTCTGTAATTCCCTTCTTTCCTAACGTAGCGTGTGGTGATGCTAATAATACTTTTTTAAACTCGTTTTGATGACTCATTGCCTTAAATTACTACTTGTACCATAAAATTTTTAATCTAATTAATCTTTTAAAATGTATCATATAATATTAAAATTCTTGGTGTAATAATTATAAGCATATATGTAGTTGAACCAGAGAAGCTTATTAAAATCTTAGCAGAAAAATTAAGAGAATTTCCCGAAATCAGCCCACCCGAGGGATCCGAATTTTGGAAGACTGCATTTTTTAAGGAATTAGCTCCTATCGATCAGGAGAATTTCTGGTATATTCGATGTGCCTCACTTTTAAGAAAGATAAAGAAGATTGGTCCGATTGGAGTAAACAAACTCAGAAAACATTACGGAGGAAGAAATAGAAAAGGTCCAGGTAGACATCATAGCGCTAAAGGGAGCGGAAAGATCATACGCGTTGCACTGCAGCAGTTAGAGGCCGCTAATCTAATAATGAAGCAAGAAAAGGACGGTAAAATAACTTCACCAGAAGGAACTAGCCTTCTAGAAAGAACCGCCTATGCGATTTTAAGAAAGTAATTTAAACAAACAATACTTCTTGGAGTTTAACTTTGAGCGATGAGGAAGAATTAGAAGCTATTAGGAGAAGGAAATTAGAGCAATTACAACAACAAGCAGTTCAACAACAAGTAGCATCACAACAACAACAGCAATATAACAACCAAAAATACCAAATTATGCGAAAAATATTAAGTCAAGAAGGACGTCAACGATTAGAAAACATTAGAATAGTCAAACCACAATTTGCTGAGCAGATTGAATTACAATTAATACAGTTATTCCAATCGGGAAAATTGCGTGGAGCTACACCGTTACCCGATACAGAATTTAAAAAAATTTTAGAAAAAATTACAGCAGGTAGCAAAAAAGAATTTAATATTAAAAAATAAAATCTGAGATTAAGAAAATGGCACGCAATAAAGATTTACCTTCAAAATTACGAAGAGCTAAGAGCATGAGAAAAAGTCGTTCAGTTCCAAACTGGGTTGTTAGGAGAACTGGGGGAAAAGTTAGAACAAGCCCTACTTCTAGAAGAGAATGGCGAAATAGTAGATTAAAGAGAGATTAAGCATGGCAAAAAAAAAATCAAAAGAAATCAGTTTAGATGATTTAGAAGAAGAATTAGCTGAAGAGGAAATTAAAGAGGAAATTGTAGAAATCGAAGAATTCAGTTTAGATGACATATCTGAAGGAGAGGAAGTTAGCGAAGTTTTTGAAGAGGAACTTGAGGAATTAGAAGAAATAGAAGAAGAAAAACCCCCCGAAGAAGAAATTATAGACGAAAGGATATATGTAATACCATTAGCTAAAGCACGGCAAGGTCCAAGGAATAAACGGGCTAAAAAAGCGGTTAGATATCTTAGAGAATTTATGGAGAGACATTTTAAACCCGAATCTTTAGTCATTTCGCAAGAAGTTAACGAGAAGATCTGGTCAAGAGGAATCCAAAAACCTCCAAGAAAAATCAAGATTAGAGCAACTAAGAACATTGATGGGCTAGTAGTCTGCTATCTGGCTGAATAACTCATTAATCTCAAAATCTTCTTACGCCTTATTTTAAAAATTAAGAATTTTTTATAGTCTTCGCCTTTTAATATTGAAATTTTCTACTTTACAATGTTAAAATTAAATTTATTGAAATTAATTCAAAAAGGTGACTAATTATCGCTGATTTATCTTTGATTAAATTTTATTTTTCAAAAGACCTGAAAAAAATCAATAGAGACGAAGCAAAAAAAAGGGTCCTTGAAAAAGGTGGACTCATTCGGGAAGAAATTTCTAACGATTTGTGGTATTTTGTTACAAGTAATCCCAATATAAACTCTAAGAAATATAAAAGAGCCAAAAATCTTGGTGTAACTTTTATCGATGAGCTTGATTTTCTAAAAATGATTGAGTAATTTTACAATAGTTTTCTTTTTTCATTCTTCTCAGCTAGCCTCAATAAAAAAATAGAAATTCTAAATGGTTTGTAGTAGACCTACTAATCCTACGCATTTTTAATAAAATATTTATGATTTGAAACTTTATCCAACACATAAAATATAAGTTAGTTTTGTTTAATGACGATTTTAAAGTATCAGGTTTTTGGAGGGAATTCGGTAGGTGTTTACTTAGCTGTAAATAACTCTTATGGCTTATACCCTCCTACTCTAATCGCACCAACAATTGAAAAAATTAAAAGCGCATTCAGCGAACCTTTTTTTCCTATTTCGATTAATAATTCCAGCTTAATAGGAGTATATACCGCAAGTAACAAAAATGGAATAATCGTTCCACACATAATTAGAGAAGAAGAACTTCAAAATTTAAAGACATATACAACCAATATAAACAGTGATTATCAAATAGGAGTTCTTAAATCTAAAGATAATGCATTTGGTAATTTAATATTATGTAATGATAAAGGCGCGATAATCTCTTCTTTCTTAAAGGAGTACAAGAACGTAATTGAAGATATTTTAAAGGTTGAAACTATAGTTTATGAATACGTAGATATGAATCTTCCCGGATCGATTTCAGTTGCTAACAATAAAGGCTGTCTGGTGCATCCATTAACAACTGATGACGAGATCGAAATAATTACCGATATTTTAAAAGTTAAGGAAACAGACGTGTCTACTGTAAACAGAGGGATACCTTATCTCTCTTCAGGTGCGGTTGTCAACGATCAAAGTGGCATCTTTGGTCATCAATGCACGGGTCCAGAAATGATGCGTTTAACTAATGTGTTAATGCTATAAATCTTACTATCCAAAAGTTATCTTTAGTTCTATTAAAAAAGCAAAATTTAATATTTTTAAAATTATTATCATGTTCAACTTCGTTGATGTATTGGAAGTGTTAACTTATGTCAGAAAGTGAAATTAAGATTTTCAGGATCACAGGAACTTATAATAAGAAGTTCAAAAAATATTTATTTCGGAAGGAGGTTCGAGCTTTAAAGGAGAAAGATGCCTTAGAAAAAGCTTTAACTCAAATCACCTCGATAGGTATTTTAAGAAGGCAAATTAAAATTCAAGAAATAAAAGTAATATCTCCTGAAGAAGCTCAAGATTATCTAATACGAGAATTATCTAAATAGATAATTTTTAAAATAAAGGTTGATTTGTATGGAAAATAACCAAAATTTTGAACAACAATTAAATCAGTTTAGATATCTTAAAGAACAAAGAGATGTGTTTCAAGGTCAATTCGAAATAATAAATGCTTCTCTTGGAAATCTTTTTACTACTAAACGAACTTTGGAGAGTCTTGAAGGCGTTAAAGAAAACGACGAAATATTAATCCCCATAGGAGGATTGGCAAGCATAAAAGCAACGATTAAGGATACAAAAAATGTTCTTGTGTCTATAAATCAAGATACGGTCATTGAAAAAACTGTTGAAGAAGCCATTGAATTTTTAAATAAACTTATTGAGCAACACAATAACCAATTAAAATTTCTCAAGGAAAGAATTTTTGCGTTAGATATGAATCTTCAAGGAATGAATAAAGTGCTTCAAAACAGGATGAGTCAACAGTAATTTATGGTAAACTCTTTTTTGTGATTAAATCGATGAAAAAATTAGGTAATATTTTCTCAACTTTTGTTAAAAAAACCCTGACGTCCGATAATTTAGAAAGCACATTAAATGAACTTAATTTACTTTTAATCAGCAATGATGTAGCCATAGAAACTGCTGATGCCCTATGCCAAAAAGTTAATGAATCTCTCAAAGGGGAACAAATAAGTCGTTTAACATCAAAAAAAAAAATTCTTTTCGATATTTTAAGAGAAGTGGTTAAAGAAATTTTAACGCCAGAAAAAGAAATCAATTTAATTGATGAAATTAGGAATGTTAACAAGCAAAATAGACCATATGTTATGTGTTTTCTAGGAGTTAATGGAACTGGCAAAACAACAACGATTGCAAAGATAGCTCATTATCTAAAAAAGAATAATATATCTTCTGTAGCAGCAGCAGCAGATACTTTTAGAGCTGGTGCTTTAGAACAACTATCCTACCATATGCAGAATATTGGAATTAGAGTTATTAAACACGCATACAAATCTGATCCTGCGAGCGTTGCGTTCGACGCGATTCAACACGCGAAAGCAAAAAATGTTGATGTCGTGTTAGTAGATACTGCAGGGAGACAAGTTAGTAATAAGAATTTGATGAGAGAAATGCAAAAAATTGTGAAGGTGGCTGAGCCAGATCTAATTTTGTTTATTGGCGACAGTCTTGCGGGTAATGACGCATTAACTCAAGCAAAAGAATTCAATAAAAGCGTCGGAATCGACGCAAACATCCTAACTAAATTTGATGCTGATGCGAAGGGAGGATCTGCATTATCAATTTCATACGAAACAAAAAAACCTATTCTTTTTATTGGAACAGGTCAGGACTATGATCATCTGGAACCCTTCAACATTCAAGTATTCATTTCTAATATACTAGGCATAAAGGAAGATTA
>JAHLWV010000145.1 GCA_019057735.1 Promethearchaeota archaeon
ATTACATCCACATAGCCGTTGTGAATTTTTTCCATTACCCAATCCATCAAGAACGCAGGTATATCTGTTCTACGAGAGCACGATATTATTGGGGATTGTTTAATCTTACCGAAATTATTTGATTTATTATCCATTCTTCACTTAAACTATCGTTATTAGACTAATACTCCTATAAGATAAGACAATACTCCTACTTGCATTATCACAAAGATAAGTTTTCGTAACTTTAAGGTATTTTCTTTTGTTTGATTTTTTAATAATGAAATTGATAAGAATACATAGGAAATCACTGGTATTAGAATCAGCACAAGAAATAGCGGATCCAAATACAAGCGAGAATCAATTAAAACAAAAAAAGGTAATGGATCCATAATTATTATTATGAAGTAAAAGACTACTGAAACCTTTGCCGCACTTTTTACCCCAAATTTGTTTGGTATGGAATTAACACCTAATTCTTTATCACCTTCAACATCAGCTATATCAAACATTATTTCTGAACCTAAACCGACAATTATACCCATGAGAGCAAAATAAATGATTATTGGTTCTAAGATCGCATCCGTAACAAGAGAACCAAATAGAATAGTTCCCGCGTAGGAATAAGCAATTAAGATATTCTTTACTATTACCAATTTCTTTAGTCCCAAGCTGTAGATATAAAATACCGGGATACTAATTAAAGCAAGAAGTAACGCTATTCCATTTAGAAAAAGAATCAGTATAAGATTGATTGCCAATAATATTATCGCAATAACCAAAGCTGATTTTTTACTAATTAAGCCTAATACTAAAGGTCTATCGCTTCTCTTATTCTTAACATCAATTTCGTAATCAATGTAATCATTTATCGCAAACGCTCCTGCTTCAGATAGGAAGATAATTAAAAACCCTACAATATATTCTGATTGAAATCCTATTAAATCTCCAGCAAGTATTCCTGAAACAAAAAAACCAATTGTTCCAAATAAGCATAATTCTATTCTAATTAATTTTAAGAATCCGATTAAAATTTCCTTAAACATATTAATTACTCATAGTGGGTTTCAGATATCCAGTAATATAGAAATTTTTACTAATCGATATAAAACTTTATATAATTATTTATAAGTAAAGATTTGAAGCACTTAAAATGTGTAATCTCAACATTCAATTTTGTAAAAGGATGGACAAAATATAATTTGAATTGAATAATACACCTATTATAAAAATGAATATCGTATCTTCTAATACTATTTATTCAAAAAAGGTTGAAGAACAGCCTTTTAATGAAATTCGTAAAATTCATGGTTCTCACATTATTTCATCAGATTATCCAGCTTATCTTGTTGATGAAAGTAAATTGGAAGGGACAGCAGCTTGGCTATTTTTTCCAAAATCAGAAACAGAGATAATCTCAATAATTAATTATTTAAGAGAGAAAAAGATTCCAACATACATTAGTGCCGCTCGGACGGGAATTGTAGGTTCTAGTGTCCCTATATGTGGTTCAATTTTTTCAATAGAAAAAATGGATAAAATGTTGGGATTGGGATTTGATGAAAATAGACGGTTATATTTTTGCCGGTTCGAACCGGGAATTACTTTAAAAGCAATTAACGAAAAACTTCTGAAGAAAGAAGTCGAAGAAGTTAAAGAACTTACTCCAAACACAATTTCACGATTTATGGAAGAAAAAAAATCTTATTATTATCCTATGGATCCCACGGAAATGTCTGCTTCAATAAGCGGTACAGTGGCAACAAATGCTTCAGGGGCTGGAACATTTAAATACGGTGCAACAAGGAAATGGGTTAAAAAAATTCGGGTTGCCTTATCATTTGGAGAAATTCTAGAAATTCAGAGAGGGAAATATTTCGCTTCAAATGATGGAACATTTATTATAAAACAAACAGATGGAACAGATATAGTTTTTAAAATCCCCTCTTATGAATTTAACACTAATGTGAAAAATGTAGCAGGTATTTATGCCAAACCGAATATGGATCTTATTGATTTATTCATTGGAAGTGAAGGTATATTCGGTGTTATTACCGAGGTTGAAGTATGGATTTTAGAGAAGCATCCATTAATCTCTAATGTTTTATTTTTTAATTCAGAGGACGATGCCCTTGATTTTGTAAAAAAAATCCGAAATAATCAAACTGTTAATCCAGAATTCATAGAGTATTTTTCAGGTGAATCGTTGGATCTTCTCAGAAATGTTCAAAGTAAAAACCCTACTTTAATCAACATGCCACAAATCCCTTTTAAAGCAAGATCGGCAATATTTTTCGATCTCCCATATTCCGAGAATAATTTGATCCCTTATTTTGAAAAGATTGGTAAGTTGGCCAAACAATGCAATACAACATTAGAAACAAGTTGGTCGGGTTATGACAATAGAGAATTTGCGCGATTCAAACATTTTAGACATGTGTTACCTGAAACTGTAAATACAATTATTGCAGAACGAAAAAGGCAATATCCTGATTTACACAAATTAGGCACAGATATGTGTGTTCCAGAAGAAAAATTTGACGAGATGATGAAATATTATCATTCTATTTTACGGGAAGCTGCATTAGAGTATGTGATTTTTGGCCATATAGGTGATAATCATGTACATCTTAACATTCTCCCAAAAAACACTGAAGAACTAGAACACGGTCTAAAAATTTACAAACTGTTTGCAGAAAAAGCAGTCGAGTACGGTGGAAGTGTTTCTGCTGAGCACGGAATTGGAAAGATAAAAATTGAATTTTTAAAATTCATGTATTGCGAGGAGGAAATTGAACAGATGCGGGCAGTAAAAAGAGCTCTTGATCCTTTATTATTATTCAATTCTGGAAATATATTTGAGAGTAAGGCGGTATAAAAAGTGAAAATCGTTGTTACAATTAAACAGGTTCCTGAGGCAGATAAAGTTGCGGTAAATCCCGAAACGGGAACATTAATTAGAGAGGGTGTTGAATCAATTCTCAATCCATTTTGTGAGTATGCCTTAGACATGGCTGTTAAAATTAGGAATGATAATCCTGATTTAGCTTTTGAAATAATAGTTATCTCTATGGGCCCTCCTCAAGCAAAAATGGCATTATTGCGTTGTTTAGAATTGGGTGCTGATAGAGCTTTCTTATTGTCAGATAGGGCATTTGCGGGTTCAGATGTTTGGGCAACCGCTTTAACATTAAAAGAAGGTATACGGAAAATTGTGCCTAATTTTGATTTAATACTATGCGGAAAGCACGCTATTGATGGAGATACGGCACAAGTTCCAGCGGAATTAGCCGAAAATTTAGGTATCTCTCAAATTTTTTATGGAATTGATGTAAAAATCGAAAAGAAAAAGATTAGAGTTAAGAAAGAAACTGAAAATGGTTTTCAAATCATTGAAACCCGACTTCCTTCATTAGTAACAATTAGTAAAGGGCCGTCTAATATTCGTAGACTCCCATCAATGAAAAATATAATTGAAGCACGGAATAAGCCTTTAGAGATCATTACTGCCGATGATTTGGAAATAGAAAAAGATATATTAGGATTAAATGGTTCTTATACACAAGTAATTAAAATCTTTGCACCTAATGCAAAAAAAACAGGCGAGATTATTGATGGTAGTGATCCTGGTAAAGCAGCCGAACAGATGATGGTATTTCTAAGGAAAAACAAATTGATAAAATATGAGGTAGACTGATCTAAAATGCTAGAAATCAATGAAGAAAACTGTATTGGTTGTAAAATTTGCGAAAAAGTCTGCCCATTTGGTGCAATATTTGTTGATCTGGAAGATAAAAAAGCCAAGGTCTTAGACTCTTGTACTCTTTGCGGAGCTTGTGTAAATGCATGTAGATATGATGCACTCACTATCAAACGTAAAATAGCAACAAAGGAAGATTTAGAAAAATATAGCGGAATTATGATTTGGTGCGAATTGGAGAAAGATGGAAGTGGAAATCTACAAATAAAAAATGTGGTTTTTGAACTCTTGGGAATGGCTCAAGAATTAAATAAAACTCTTAATGAAACAATATCTGTTGTTATTCTTGGACCTCCAGGAAAAATTCCACCGATCGACCAATTATATCATTATGGAGCTGATGACATTTATTTATGTGAGCACGAACTACTTGAAAATTACTCGACCGATGGTTTTACAACTGCGATTACCACATTAATTATTAATGAGAAACCTTCGATTTTTTTTTATGGTGCTACTGTTAACGGGCGTGATTTAGCCCCTAGAATTGCAGCAAGGATCGCGGTTGGCTTAACCGCAGATTGTACAGCATTCGATATAAATAGTGATAAGCAGCTTGTTCAAACCCGACCTGCATTCGGGGGGAATATTATGGCTTCAATTATATCCCCCTTTACAAGACCCCAAATGGCAACCGCTCGACCTAACAATTTCCCAAAACCAATTAAAGATACTACCAGAAAGGGAAATCTTAAAAAATTTGAAGTTAAAATTGAAAAAGAAACCATTAGAACGAAAATTATTGAAGAAACAATCTCCAAAATTGATACAATAAATATTGAAGAAGGAGACATTCTCGTTTCTGCAGGAAGGGGAATTGGAAAAAAAGAAAATTTAGAATTAGTACGAGAATTGGCACGAGAAATAAAAGGAATAATGTCAAGCTCCCGCGCTTTAGTTGAACTCGGATGGACATCTCATCCTATACAAGTCGGTCAATCAGGAAAAACGGTATCCCCAAAATTATATATCGCCTTAGGAATTTGCGGAGCAATACAGCACTTAGTTGGAATGAAAAGCAGTGATATAATAGTAGCAATAAATACAGATCCAGAGGCTCCGATATTTAAAGTAGCCGATTTTGGAATAGTTGGTGACATATTTGAAATAATTCCTCAATTTCTAAAACAATTAAGGTCTGAACGGAGAAAAATAATTACTTAATTTAATTTTTTAAACCTTGTAATATTTAAGACTAATATGATCCCCTCTATTGAATGGACATCCGATAATAAAGTAAAGATGATCGATCAAACTATTCTACCTCATAAACTTGAGTTTTTAGTGTTTGATGATTTTAAAGCCGTCGCAAATTCTATCAAAGTTATGAACATAAGAGGTGCGCCTGCTATTGGCGTAGCAGCTGCAATGGGAATGGCCTTAGCAACAATAGAATATAAAGAACTTGCCAAGGAAAACTTCCTGAAAAAAATGGAGCAAGCTGCTGATATAATACGTAATACAAGACCTACAGCCTCTAATCTTTTTTGGGCAGTAAATAGAATCTTGAAGATAATCAAAGATTTCCCCGATAATCCTTCTAATATCTCTGATCTTGTCGTTGAAGAAGTCAAATTAATGGCACAAGAAGATATAAATGTTAATAAAAACATAGGTAAAAATGGTGCTGCTTTGTTGCAAGATGGAGATGTGGTTCTAACACACTGTAATGCGGGATCTTTGGCTACAGTTCAATACGGTACAGCTTTAGCACCAATTAGAGCCGCTATCGAACTGGGAAAGGAAATTAGCGTTATCGCGGACGAAACGAGGCCAAGGTTACAAGGTGCAAGATTAACTGCATATGAACTTCAATACGATAATATTCCCGTCAAAGTTATTTCTGATACTTCTTCTGGACTTTTGATGATGCTTGGAAAGGTAAACAAAGTAATTGTTGGCACTGACAGAGTCACATCAGACGCAGTTTTTAATAAAATTGGGACTTATTTAGTTGCCTTGGCAGCATTTGATAATGGAATTCCATTTTATGTTGCCGCTCCAACATCTACCTTATCTCTTCATGAAACGATTGAAGATGTTACTATAGAGCAAAGAGATAGTAGTGAAGTAGAAAACATACTTGGAAAAGTGCAAATCGTCCCTAAAGGTGTTGAATGCTTAAATTATGCGTTCGATATAACCCCCTTTAGATTAGTATCTGGTGTTATTACAGAAGACGGAGTTTTTACACCAGAAGAATTATTAAAAAAGTA
>JAHLWV010000146.1 GCA_019057735.1 Promethearchaeota archaeon
AAGAAATAGATAAATAAATAAAAAAGTTATTGAGCAATAGACCAGACAATAAAAAGAACAAGAAGACAAAATGAAAGTATAAATAAAAAAATAATAACAACTTTAAGGTAATTTTCCTCAGTCTTTTTTGCACTTGGGTGCTTAGATGGTATTATTCGGCTATTTAAATCGAATTTATTTAACGAAGTGAAGGATTCTAAAAAATTATTCAATTGTTGCGCATAATCAACCGTAAATGGAGAGTCTCTTATGGTTGAAAGATATTTTGGTTTTTGAGAAATAAATTCAAGGGCTAAAAAATTATAATCTCCCGCTATAAAATCAATTACTTGCGTACGAGGAATATTACGGATGAAAACATTAAACCTTTTGATATCTTGCAATTTAAATGATCTCCGGTAGATACGTAATTTAGACCAAAATCTCTCATAAATTAAAATATTGTCAGCATTATCAATCTTAAAAATCAATTCAATATTTTTACATAATAAACCAAGAATAAAAGTTATGGTCACTAGTGATCCCACAATTATATAATACCAAAACTCATGTCGTAAAAAAAAAGGAGGAAATACCAACATAATCATTGGTAGTAAAGACAATAGTAATATTACATACCAATATGTTTTAAGATGTATTTTTATTATTGGAAGATCCTCTTCTGATGAATCCATATTGAAGTCATTTTTGTCAATATTATTATCTTTCCTTAGATAAGTTTGCTTTACATTTCTGACATTTAATTTTTTCTATTATTTTATTTAAAAGTTATATATATGAGATCTGAAACGTTAATAAAACATCTTTTCAATATTTGTGTAAGACAAAAAAATCATAAAAATGATAAAAAAGTGGTTGTATGTCAATAAGAAGAGAGGGAGAGCAGATGTATTCTGCTTTCTATAATAGTCTAAAAAATTTTCTTTATCATAATTCAGGATATAATGTCGGAGGTGTTGCTAGATGGGGTTCTCGAACAACGGGAGAGCACGAAGATAGGAGCGATTTGGATGTAATATTTTCGATATTCGGAGATCCTACTAAACAAAAGGTTTATACTGATTTAATAGACAAATTGAAAAAAATTTTGAATGTTAATGCCAATTTGGGAAGTGATAGAAACGTAATAAAAATTTGGAAGAAAGGTATTACCTGCGATTTAGTTTTACTTTCTGGATCAGATTATAAAGAACAGGTAAGGAGTAGAAGGTATAATGAATAACCCAAAAATGGAAAAATAATTCAAGAGGATTAAATTGAATATCAAATCAGAAGGAAGCACACTCTTAGAAAATCATAAAAAGCTATATGAGCAGCTTATTGAAATCCCCGAGAAAAGAAAAATGATTTATGTTAAAAAGATAAAAGAAGGCGTTAAAGTAGGAAACCCTCGTTTTACACCTCCCAAATTTCAATGGCCCGAAAAATTGTTAGTTGCTTTAAGAAATCACTTACAAAACATTTATAATTTTTTTGATAAGTATTCTTACTGGTTTGACGATACTCTGATACCTATTTTGGACACCAACGAAAGGAGGGCGTCAAAGAAATCCGTTATTTTTCTATTAGAGGAGGATGTGTGGAGCACGGATGAGGTCTATGGCGATTACATCCTAGAAGAGAGTCGAGACGGAGTATCCATTAGTTATTCTCGAAGGGACAGGAAAATAAAACAAATTACCTTAAATACTAAAGAGGAGTCTGAGATAAAGAAAAATATTTGTAAAGATGCGATAAGCCAAATACAGAACCAATTCGTATTCTTATGGAATAAGTTGGAAACAGAAATACGAGCGTGTGTTGACGAGCTTTTCCGTAAACCCCCAAAATTTATCCTCAAACCCAATTATTTACAAGATCAACTTGAAAAAGCAAAACTAATTTCCGAACAATGGGCAGAGGCAGGTCTACTTAACTTAGGGAGGATAGTAGAACATTGGTTAATAATTAAACTGGGAATGAAAAGCGCTCCTTTTTTTCGCGATCTTATACGAGAAGCAGAGATTGCGGGTTTAATAGATAAAAACGAGGAAAAACTTATAAGAAATATTAGAACTAATTATAATGATTTGAAACATAAAACCTACTATAAAATAGATAGTGAGGACATAAAAATAATGATAAAAAACTTTTCTAATTTGTTCAAATCTTAATTATAGTTAGAAAAAATCATTAAATATCAATGTAACTAACATTATAACTAGAAGTAAATTTTATTTTACAATAACACAATTAATAAGACTAATCTTGAAAAATAGAATAGAAGGACCAATTTGTCCTCAATGCGAAGTATGCATTAATGAATACTTCATTAATTTGGCACACTTATATTAGTCCCGAGAACGATCGCATTTATCTCTTGTTTCAATGCCCCATTGTAAAAAAGAATTAGGAGTTGCAATTATGCAATGGGATCCTCCTGGTATTGTTACCCCCGTTCCTGAGGTACTTACTTGCGCTGAGTGTAGCGAGAAATTTGAGTCTCCACCAAGCGAAAGTTTTAGAGAGGGAGAATTTGCAAATTATGTGTTAGTAAGATGCCCAAATTGTGGAGCTATTTACGGTGCCGCTAATCTTGATTGGGGAGCAAGCGATAAAGGAAAGAGTAAAAAAACACAAATATCTTGGAAATGTGCAAAATGTGGTGAGCATTATAGGCGGTTATGTGAGAGACTATTTCGTCATTGGAAAATTGCGTTGTCTTGCCCTCGTTGTGATTGGACTTATGGGATTATTAATGCTAAAATTCACCTAAATATAAGTGAGGGGCGCGAAAAATGCCGTTATTGCTCAAGAAATCTTTTTAATAGTATAGACCAAAAAATAGATCCTGAGAGTAAAAAAATTATTCTTTATTGTCACTGGTGTGGAAAAGTTACAGGAGTTACGAATAGAAATTATTAAAAGATCAAATATCGAACTTATTCAGTCCTTACAAACTAAACACCAGTATAAAAATCATTGCGACAAGAAAGAAGCAATACTCGTACCTTACATACAATTTACCGAATTTTGGGAAGTAAATTTTCAAACCGCGAGAACCAAAAGTTTGTTTCACAAATCTCCTTTCTGAAATTGATTGGATGAAAATAATTAACTAAGATTTAAACTCTAGAATATAGATGTGATACATACAAGGAAATCTATTTGACGCTTCAACCTCTACGCGAGCAGAATTAAAAGGTCTAGCTTTATTAATGGATTCAAGAAGTTTATCTATAATATTGAAATTCTCGGTAATATTATAACCACCATAGGCATCGTATTCTTTATTGTAAGATATACATCTTTCGAATGCTACGATGTTTTCCAAATCTTTAGAAGGAATTCTCCTTATATCTCTTGATTGAACGATAAGTATAAAATAATCACACTTTTTCTTAAAAATATCAATTAGCGTGCGAGCAGTGAAATTCCTGCCCCATCCTTTAGGTTTTTTCTTTTTTTCTACTCTGATTTTGTTTTCTTCTTCCCTTTGGTCAATCGCTTTTAAATATTGGTTCAAAAAATCCTCTCCAACTGGTTTTCCGTGAGTTCCGTATATTTCTTTTTCTAATTGCATTACATCTTCCTCGAAAGAGAATTTTGCTTCAACAAGAACATCCTCAATTCTTATATCATATTTGTATGTCCTTTTCTCAACTTTCTTGCTATACTCCATCTTAAAATTAAAATCTTTTTTATCAAGATGTTTTGCTAAAATATTAATGATGTGTCTTTCTTGCTTTACTCCTCTTGCCCAAGAGCTGAGAACTGTTAGTTCCTTTCTTAATTCATCCGATTGAAAAATCCTTTTAAAAGTCTCAAGATTGATTTCTTTGTTCACATAAATCATAAATAATTCCTAATATATAAAACATGATGCAAATAAAGTCAAGATAATTAAAAATAAGGTGTAGAATGATCGAATAATTTTCGCTTCGCTTCAAAATTGAAGCTGTAGGTAGCGATGAAAATTCGTATAGAATGGTAAATTCACAGTCTGATTTCGAAGGAAGTTTGGTGCAAAAAGATAAAATTTTTTTAGATCTGAAATGAACGCCATCCTAAAAAAAAATGAATATTTGGAAATTCTGATTAAAAAATAAAAGTCCTATTCTCATTAACTAAAATCCATTTTTGAAAAATGAATATCTGTTGAAATCTTTGATTATAAGGTTTTTGGTGAAATTAACCTAGTTTCGATAAATTTTTTAATCATCGATTTCGTATTTTTCAACTCGGTTGATTATAAAGATTCGTGGAATTTAGCGGAATCATTGAGATCTTGGAATCGAAAGATTTAAATAATATGCTTCATTTATTATTATTGAGAAATATGGAGTTCATCATAGTGCGGAATCCCTCTGTTTCTTAATCTACTCGATGGTTTAAGGGTATATAAGCTGGAGATAAAGCATGAACAATTGTAGAGTAAACCCTCTTGTAGAAAATAAAAACAATAAAAAGTAGTGAATCTATAGTATGAAACGTATTAAAGAGAGAAAATATGAAGTAGAAACTAGTGTTTGAACCAAAGAATTCAATGGATTAATGTTAGGTAACCATTTATAAAAATGAACAATAAGCATTTTTGTCTATCATTGAACAGGGGACGGAATATTTTTATTTTAATTACAGCTCAGGTGAAATTTATGGTTTCACATTTAATCGGGAGATTGAATGGAGAAGTTTTTCTCGCCTTGTTCAATGATTTGAGATAAGGTAATTATTAAATGGGAGTGAAACGATATCGCATTGAATTATATTATACACTTTTATTACATGGATGGTATACTCCTATAAAATCTTGAATAATAGAATTCTTGTTAGATTAACAGGATATTGGATGTATTTTATACGGATATTATGACTTTTAAAATATCCTTCTTTTTTTTTTAACCAAATATTTAGTTTAAGTTTTAAACTTATTAACCTTTTTATTGAATTCCTTTTTTGGTAATAATACAATATCTACTTTTAGTCCATTTTGGGCAAATTTTATAACATTTTCACTTCGTCCTTTTTGTACTTGACTTCCTGTGTAAGCTCTCCGTAATTTTGGAATTATATCATCATATACCTTCTGTTTTTGATATGGTTCTGCTATCCAGAAATTCATGTCTAAATCACTTCTATTTTTAAAGTCCCCTTCACGCCGGGATCCTTCCTTCGCAACGCCCCCTACTTTCCATCCTGAACTGTTTTTAAGCCAATCTCTATTTTTGACTAACATCTCAAAGTATTTTTTTGAATTTTTTAAAATCTCTTCATTCTTGAATTTTTCTAAATCTCTCTTCATAATATTCCATTCAGGGGAATATAGCTGTGTTAGGGGTTCTATAATTAAAGAATTAATTTCATTTGGTATTGCCAAAGTGATCACTTCTCTTGATTTTTATTTTTAATTATTCAATTTTTATTTTACCCTATGATAAACACAATAGAAATAAATCTTTTTCCCCATTCTCTCTGATAATTGGTGTTTCCCCCGTGGTGCCCCCTCCTAAAAAAGTGAGTGTTGAATAAAACCAATTGGTTGTAAAAAGATTTATTATTTTAAACAGGTTGAGTGCAGGAGTGGGTTTTAAAAATACATAAATATGAATTTGTCGCAATTTTGATTGAAATCGATTAAGGGAGATTTGAATCTAAAATAAAAAAGAATTACTTTGAGTATAAATTTATTAGGAAGATTTATTATGTGACTTATTGGTGGAAATGGATATAAACTTTGAGGAAATTATTCGAGAACTAAATGAACGTGATTTGGAACAATTTAAGAACTCATATAATCGCTTTAAACTCCAATTAGATAAGATAAAAGATGGATTCGCTCCACCGATTTTAGAACATTTGAATGATTTTTATTTGGATCTATTAAACCATCTCGCTGAGGGTCTTAAATTTAGATTAAAACTAGTTATCGATACAAATATTATTTTCAGTGAAATAAGAG
>JAHLWV010000147.1 GCA_019057735.1 Promethearchaeota archaeon
AGGAAATTTTTTCTTTAATTTTTGAAAAATACACATAAAAACAAGTTGTTTGATTGGATAAGATTAAGAAAATAAAAGATCGATTACTTAAGGATAATTAAAATAAGTTGTTCTTCAAGTGCTATCATTGTCTCTCCTTTATTTGTCTCCAGGCGTATAAACTTCAAACCTCCTTCCTTTAGTGCTTTCACGACTTGTTTTCCTTTACCAATTAAGGATGTAACATAAGCTGATATTTCTTCACTTATTTCGATATCCATGTTAGAATCTATCGGTAAACCACTTGAATCACATATGATCACGCCCCTTATTCCCTCGCGCTCTTCGAAGCGACGTATGATATTCTTGACTTCTTGTCTATTAATCAACCTCTTATTTTCACCATTTAATCGTTTATTAAAATAAAATTAACTTTTAATGATATAATTATAATATATTCCCTATTTAAAAAATTATCATCTTCTATTAATTAATTTAATTTGTAAATAATTCAGTGGTATTTCAGAAAAAAAAGCTTGAGATGCTCAAAGGAAAATAAATTTAAATTAGTTTAATCTATATATATATTTAAGTATCAAACTACAAGAATTAGAAAAGCTAATTCAGAAACCAAACTTATTACTAAAAAAATAAAGAGTCGTGAAACTATGGTAGACAAGGAAGTTATTGAAAAAAAATTAGCAGAATTGTTTGATGTCGTGCCTGAAACAGAGGGTTTAATAGCTTCTGATCTGGAGGGAAAAGTAATCGTAGGACAAACTATTACGGATATGGATCACAATGGAATCGCTAAAGCATGTGCTACACTTATAAAAAATGTCAACGCTTTAGGTGAAACCACAGGTAAGGGAGGCATTAAAACAGCAACTATCGAATTAGAAGACGGATACGCAGTAATTGTTAGCTCTGATAATGGGATTTTAATCGCTTTAGCAGGATTAGATGGGAAAGCGTCTTTATCTCTTCTTAAAAGAAACCTAATTTCAATTTCGAACGCATAAATTTATTTCCTCTTTTTTTAAAAAAAGAAAGAAATGGAAAGATAAGGTATTTAATAATTAATCCTTAAGACCTTTTTCTTCTAATAGCGAATCTAAATCTGTAGTAGGAGCTTTATCTTTTTTCTCGGGTTCTGGTGTTTTCTGTTTTTTCTTCTTCTTCTTAGATTTTTTCTTGGATTTTTTGTCTGTTTTATCTTCTGGTTGTGCTTCTGGAATTTTTTCTTTCGGTAATTCGCTTACTGATACGTATCTTCCTTTGCGTTGCTTTCTTATTTCAGGTTCTTCATAAGGAGTTTCGATTCTTTTTATAGTCCTTTTCACATAAAAGTACATGAATATCCAGGCTAAAATAAAAATCGATATCATAATAAGGGTAAAAAGGTTTAACAAATAATCAGCAAGTTGCACATCATATATCTCAAACAGTTTCGAAACTTGAAAAGTAAGTTCCTCATCAGTAATCTCATTTATTACGCTTATTGAGATAGAGATATTCATTTGATCGATTGCTGGAACATTAATACTTATCAAAATAACTGTAATATCTCCGGGTTTAAATTGTTCTAACGCTAAATAATCTATCTCAACTATACTATAGTTTAAGGAGGGATTTATCCCAATCGAAATATTAGGAACGAGTATTTTGAGTTCCGAGTCTCCTATATTACTTATTGTTATTTGGATGGTAGGTTGAGCGTTTCTAAAAATCTGATCTACATTTGAACGAAGCCCTAAGGATAGTGCGTTTAACGCTCGATACATTAAAACAGTCACGTTACGAGAGTTTTCTAAAGTATATTGATCTCCTTGCCAAATTAAGCGAAATTTAAACTCCTCTTCGCTTGGTAGGCTTAATGTATCAATTTCAAAATTTGTAATACCGTCTGTATCCGAAATTTGAGTTGATAGGTTTTCCCATATTCCGTTATCATAAAATTGACAAGTAACATTCTTATTTGGAATTACTACTCCTAACTCTGTTTTTAGTGCAGAACTTAAATTAAATAATTGACCGTAAATAGGCGTTTGAGGGTATGTTTGAATTTCTGAAAAATCGCTATTAATTTTTAGAGAAAATGAGTCAATAAATTGATCGTAGCTACTTACATAATTTCGATCGTATATATTTATTATAAATGTAGTTTGATTGGGGAGATATTGACATTCATCTCTTTCAAAAGGCTTCAAAATTGAAGCTCCTGTAATATCATTATCGGATTTTAAGGCTATGATGTAACCTTCAAACACATCTTCTGTACTATCGATAATTAGAGAGTATTCATTACTTTCAAAAGTATCGATCTCATAACTTTCGCCACCGTATTCGATAAAAACTGTGACTTTGGTTTTTGCTCCACCTTTTCTTATTGGAGCATTTACTCCATGCCAAATTCCATTTCCAAGAAGAGTTGGCATAGTGATATCAACAGAAAAATCTTGCGTGTCTTCGCCGTTAGGATCGACGCTTGGCTTTAAAGTTTTGAGATCTGTCGTTTGTTCAGCGATTATCCATTCTTGATTAGCTAAAGATACAAGCTGTACGTTTAGCCTTAGCTTAATGTCAATAAAATCGTGTTTGTTTTGGATTCTTGTGGTAATTCGTATATTTTCATTAGGATTTAGAATAGTTTCGTTTTGAAGAAAACTTTCAATTAAAATTGGGATATCTTCATCGCCGATAGTATATATAAACTCTTGGTTAATATCTGTTTTATTTACAGCATAAAACGATGGGTAGTATTTGTCATCCGTGACATTAACAGTACTAATTAATATTGAATATTCTTCATACACCTTATTAACAATTCCATCAAGAATATTCTGGTTTAAAGTTGGTTCGAAGATTAGATTATTCATATCAACATCGTACTTATCAATATAAAGCTTAAGTTTTTGACACCCAATTGCAGAGCCATTTTCCCAGAAGAATCCTAAATAATAATTACCATGAACAGGTATAGCGTTTGTCACGTTGTAAATAGATCGATTACTAAAATCGTAAACTAGTGAATTCCCGTTAATTATTCCTGAAGTTGAATTTAATTCAGCCCCGGGTACCTTTGTAGAATTATTTGGATAAAAGAGAACTACAGTAGCGTTGCCACTAATAGGAGGATTAAGTAGAGGATCACTTATATCAAGTTTTACTGATATATTATCTCCGTACATAAAGCCGTTAGTTTTCCAGAGAATGTCATTGTAGTTAATGTAACTATTCATATCCTGTATGAGGTTACTACTAGTAAGGTTGAGAGAGTAAATTCCGCTTATCCCATTTATTGTATCGTTTGATACTGAAATGAATTCGTAGGAAGGTCGATCGGGTAGTATTCTTTCTCCGCCCGTCTTGTTTACGACCTCCTCATAAATCTCAGTGGAGTTTGGGTTTGTTAAGTTTTTTGCGGTATAATCGCTCGGGATCAAGTACCAAAATTCGAGTAAATTCCAGTTATCGAAGTTTTTATAACCGGTATTTAAAGTATAGTTTAGTTCCCATATCGGAGTTGTATCATAAGATACTTGGTAAACACTACTAGCTTGTTCTATCCAAAATGCCTTTACCGTATATGTAACATTAAATTTAAAATCTTGAATTACGCTATTATTCCATGTTAAATCTATTTGGAAATTATTCAATGAATTATTCGTAATCAGAGTAGTAAAATTATAATCCCATTGACCTAAACCCCACGTTAAGGATGAACTTATATCGTAAGGAGGATCATTGTTGATCTGGTTAATAATAGGAATATCTTGAATCTTTAATGTATCTTGGCTGTCGGAAGGATTCGTAAAATCTGAGGGCATATATGCTCTAGTGACATTCAATTTAAAAGCCGCTGCGTCAAGTATTTCGGAGTTATAAGGCGATGCTGTTGTAAGTACTTGTTTTCTCGCTACATTCCATGTTGATCCACTGTTTATGCTCGTTCTTAATTGATGATCTACAGTCGAATCAGGATCACCAAAAGCTTGTTGGGGTAATGTAACCAAACTAAAAACATTATCTGAGCGGTTCGATTTAATAACAATAAAGTAGTTGCTGAGATCTAAGTTTTGTGTGTTTGCAGTATTGAAATCGAAGTATGATAAAGAATCGCCATGATAATCGGTGTAATTATAAATTTTGGAATCGATTAATTTGGCAGTATCAGGTTCTAAATTTTCTGCGATTAGATTTGATGATGTTCTAGCTATAGTTGCGTTTGCTTCGTATAAAGTAATGTTTAACTCTGTATTTAAAGCTTGGGTAAGGTTCAAAGTTCTTATCCAGGCATAAAATCCGTTTACGCTTGAACTTTCCCCTTTTAAGTCAAACTCCAAAGCAACTTGAGTAGTATTGGTTATTGGTAAATCAAAAGCGTAGGTAGAAGCAAACTCGAATTCTTCTAACTCAAGTTCAAAATCAGCTGTATCAAACCGGTCTAAATAAAATTGTATTTGGCTTATATCTGACGCATTGATATAATTTAAATTTTCATTAACAATTTTGCTCTCAAATAATTGAGTACCTAAGCTACTATTTATGAAGAAGGGCTCAACTACGGTTTTCCAAGCTGAGTTTGATACGTCGTACATTTTAAGCGTTAAATTAGCATCGTTATAGATGAGACTACAATTAAATTGCGAAATCAACCCTAAGATAAACGATTTATCAAAATTGACAATTTTAGCAGGCGGAACAGTTTCAACCGTACCTGCGAAGTTTGATGCTATTGTGAAATTTAATACACCATTAGACGAATTTAATCTTATATTTGAAGAGAGTCCGTCTACTAATTTATTAAAATCTATTGAAGTAAGGTTTTCACCAGTATTAATCTTCATAGAAGAGGTAGCCTCGTTATATACAAATTCAATAAAGCCACCTGCTTCAAAGGCGTTTGTATCTTCAATAACATAATCAGTCGTGAAATTGTTCTGAAATGTGAAATTAAAATTTCCATATGTCAAATAAGTTGATTCTGTAGTTGACATAGATGGAATATCAAAGGAATTTTGATTGTTAACATTTGAAAAGGAATTATTTAAAGCGTAAATTCTTACATCTTGATTATCTCCTGTACCTGATATGATATAATCTGTCAGGTATGGATCGACATCGGAGGTTAGAATATTATTTTCGTCAATTGACCAATCATATTGTTGGTTATTGTTCAAATCTACATTAAAGTCACTCAATATCAGAGTATTTACTAATATCATTGAAAAGATGAATATACTCGCAAATAAAATTCTTTTTACCTTCTTTGTTCGTCGTAAAATCAAATTAACCAACCGTAATTGTCGATATTTTAGTTATTAAATAATCTAAGAATATTAAAATTTGCTAATTATATATTAAATTTATTCGATAGATTACTTTATGTTGAAATATTAAGATAATTAGTACGATCAGAGAATTAAATTACCTATAAGGTAGAAAGATTAAATGAGTGTAGAATCAATCATCACCAAAATTGAGCAGAATAAAGAAATTTACGTTGAATTTTTAAGAACGCTTATTCAATGCGATTCTATCAACCCACCTGGGAATGAGAAAAATGTAGCACTGGTTATTGAAGAATTCTTAAAAGATGTAAATATTAAAACTGAAATTTTTCCCTTTGGAAATAATCGCGCAAATCTAATAGCTTATTTAAACGGAAACTTTGATGGAAAGAATTTGTTGTATAACGGACACATGGATGTCGTTCCTCCAGGATCCGAAACAGAATGGAAATATCCGCCCTTTTCGGCGCTAGTTAAACGTAATAAAATTATACATGGCAGAGGAACTACTGATATGAAGAGCGGGTTAGCTGCGATGGTTATTGCTTTAAAAATTTTAAAAGAGTTAAAAGTAGGAGTATCGGGAAATTTAATTCTAAACGCCGTGGCTGATGAGGAAACAGGGGGAAAATTTGGTACTGGTTGGTGTGTAGAAAA
>JAHLWV010000148.1 GCA_019057735.1 Promethearchaeota archaeon
TAGTAAATGACAGTAGAAATATAAAATTATACTTCTGATGGTTTAGAATTAATTCACCAAGGTCTTTTTATAGCCGTAGGTCTACTCATTTCAGATTTAACTGGATAATCTAAATTGTAATGAATTCCTCGACTTTCTTTGCGTGAGATTGCGCTAACAATTATAATTTTTGCCACTGTAGCTAAATTTCTAAGCTCAACGAGATTCTTTTCTATTTTAAAATCCCAATAATATTGATTGATTTCATCTTGTAACATGTTAATCCTTTTTTTAGCACGCTGAAGCCGTTTATTAGTGCGGACTATTCCTACGTAATTCCACATAAATCTTCTAATTTCATCCCAATTTTGCGTAATAATAACCGCTTCTGTAGATGGAACGGCATGACCTGGTTCCCAATTTTTAAATTCTTTAATTTTTAAATCAGAAGATAATAATGCTAAAGTTTCGGCACACTCATGAGCGCTCACTACTCCTTCAAGTAAAGAATTACTTGCTAAACGGTTCGCGCCGTGAAGTCCCGTACAAGCAGATTCTCCTATAACATATAGGTTCTTCACTTCCGTAGATCCATCAATTCCTGCCATTACACCTCCGCAACAATAGTGAGCTGCAGGGACGACTGGTATAGGATCTTTAGTAATGTCTATGTTAAACTTTAGGCATGTGTCGTATACTCCAGGAAAATGCTTTTTGATAAAACTTGGTGGTTTGTACGAAGCGATGTCTAACTGGACATGATCGTCTCCCGTTTTTTTAAGTTCAGCGTCTATAGCTCTCGAAACGATGTCTCTCGGGGCTAATTCTTTTAAGGGGTGGTAGTCTAGCATGAATTCTTTACCTCGAACATTTTTCAAAATCGCACCTTCTCCTCGCATAGCCTCTGTAATTAAAAACGATTTTGCATATGGATGGTAAAGGCAAGTAGGATGGAATTGATAGAATTCCATATTCGATATGGTCGCTCCAGCACGATACGCCATTGCTATTCCATCTCCTGACGCTATATCTGGATTAGTAGTATAAAGATAAATCTTACCTGCACCACCTGTTGCTAATATTGTGGCTTTAGCAGCAACGTTGTGAATGACGCCGCTTTCTTGATCTAAGACATAAGCTCCATCACATTTGTAATTATTAGCAAATAGATTGATCGCACACCAGTGTTCTTTTATTTTTAAATTAGTTATTTTTTTTACATTTTCTATAAGTTTTCTTTCTATGCTTTGTCCTGTTTGGTCATTTACGTGAAGAATTCTTCTTTTCGAGTGTCCACCTTCTTTACCAAGGTCGTAATTTCCAGTATCGTTTCTCGTGAACTGAACTCCCATTTTAATTAATTCATTTATTCTTTCTGGTGCTTGAGTTACAATTTTTCTTACTACAGGCTCATTACAAAGTCCATCTCCAGCTCTTAATGTGTCTTGAATGTGTTTCTCATAATTATCGCTATCACTCCAAACGCTTGCGATACCCCCTTGAGCATAAAAAGTGCTCCCTTCTTCTAAGTTTTCTTTAGTAATAAGTAATATTTTATCATCTGGAGAGAGATGTGCTAATTTTTTTGCTAATGATAACCCAGCAATACCTCCACCAATAATGAGAAAATCTGTTTTAATATTCAAAAGACTTATCTGTTTAATTCAATTTTTTTAGAAATTATTATGAGTTCACGACCAAATAATTAGTATAGAAAATTTGTTATTGTTTTTGAATTTACTACTTATTAGAGGAAAGTTTAGATAAAAATTATACCAATACGAGATACTATTTACTCCTATTCGTAACTATTTAATCGTAATTTTTTTTTAAGAATTTACATTCATACACTTAATGTACCATCAATTTAAATTCGAGTTCTTAACAATTCTTAGATAGATGACAAAAATAAAAAATGTACTTTATTTGTGTTCAGGTAATTCTTGTCGATCAGTTTTTGCCGAATATTATGCAAAATGGCTAAAAAGCACAACTTATAAAGAAAAATTACGGGATATCCATTTTGACTCAGCAGGAATCCGTCATTATTTTGAAACACCACGCGAAGGCACAGTTAAATATTTAAACTCTAAAGGTATAAGCGTTGATGGATTTGTTGCGAAGGATATTACCGAGGAACTTATAAATAAACAAGATCTGATTTTAGGATTTGAAGCTCGATATCATACAAGAAAATTGAAGAGGAAGTTTAAACACCTCCAGAATTTAGATGAAAAGGTTTTTCAATTACTTGAATTTGCTGGTGAAGAGGGTAATTGGGAGATAGTAGATCCCATTGATTTGCCATTTGAAGAATATGTTAAAATTCTGCAAGTTATTGAGACCGGAGTTATTAAATCTATAGATAAAATTATCGAAATAAATAAATCAGAAGAGAGACTAATCAATGAATAAAATCTCTAAAGTATTAATTACATGTTTAGGGAATACAGCAAGAAGTCCCGCAGCGGAATATCTAGCACGAAACTATGCTAAAGAAAAGGGAATTGATTTAATATTTGAAAGCGCTGGTTTCATAAATGCTTTCTCATATATGCAACCCGAATCTCAAGAATATCTGAATGCTAAAGGTATAAATCATTCTAACTTCCACCCTCAAATTATTAATCGTAAATTGCTTGAAAAACAGGATTTAATTATTACTATGGAGAAGTCACACGCAGATGAAATAAGAGAAAATTACTCTGAAATTGTAGATATCGATAAAAAAACATTCACTTTAAGAGAGTTTAACGGTGAAACAGAAGAATTAGATATTATCGATCCGTATTATGCGAGTGCTAATACCTACAAAAAAGTTCTTCAAATCATTGACGAAAATATAGAAAAAATGGTAAATAAAATAGCACAGATTAATCACTTACAATCTTAATATTTATTTTATTATAGCCTAGAATTTACCTTTCTATATTTGGTTATCATCAAATTGTTTATATACATGTAGTATATGTTATAATTGACTTGAAATGAAAAGAAAAGAAAAAGAGCGAAAAAAGGGAATAAAACAGCAACAACAAAAAACGATTAAAAATCCTCGCTTAGACGCGCTTTCAGAGATAATGGAGTTAATAAATAGTGCAAATGATTCTTATATGAAAATGGATTATGATAAAGCAATCGATTACTCCGAAAAAGTGATTAGATTAGCTATAAAATCAAATTTTGAACAGCACATAGAAGAACAACAACAGTTCTTGATAAAAATTGCTGAGAAAGTGCAAACAAAGTATTTTATTTCAGAAATTAAAGAAGCGGTCAAAAAAATTGAAAAAATCTTTAATATACTTCTTGAAGCTAAACAAATTTCTCAAGCTCATGAAATTCTAGAAACTTTTAAGAGGCACTATCAAGATAAGATTGATTTAGATTCTATACCTTTAATTAAAGAATTAGAAAAGAAGTATCGAATAGAAATGGTAAAAAATAAAGTAGAATAATAATCCGTAATTTCAATTAAATCCTTACTCAAATTCGTCAGAAAAGTAAACATATCATGATTAGAAGAATTTTATTTATATGTTATGCAAATACATGCCGAACTCCAGCAGCTGAGAAATTAGCCGAACATTATGCTAAAAAGTACGATCTAAAAGGAGTCTCTTTCGATTCCGCTGGTTGGCATATTGTATTTGATAATGCTCAATTAGAAACTATCGAATACATTACCTCTAAAGGAATTGAAATGGAAGATTTTAGACCTAAAGCTATTACTCGATCGTTAGTAGAGAAACAAGATATTATTATTGGCATGGAAAGATACCAACTAACAAAGATCCGAAACAAATTTAAGGATATGAAAGAAATCTTGAAGGGCAAGTTATATACTTTAAAGGAGTTCAATGGCGCGGGAAAAAATGACCTTAATATTCCAGATCCTTACAAAACTGGCAGAGAACAATACTTCGAGATTCTCGAAATAGTAGAGAAACATGTCGAACTTCTCGTTCAGAAAGTTAAAGAGATTAACCAAGTAAATTAAAGATGAAAACGAAATTCTGATTGGTTTTTATGAACAGTTTACACTTCTGTAAAATGACTTATTTAATAGGTCGTAACATTTAAAATTTCCTGCACTATTTGAAAAAATATATAACTATTATTCTAGAATAACACTTTCTATTTATGAATCAAATAACGCTTAATAATGCAGTTATTGAAGTATTTGTTGGCGATTTACTCAATGTACAATACGATGCAGTTGTAATTCCTACAAATAGTCGCCTCTTACCAAGCGGTGCTTTGCGATGTAAGGTAATGAAAGAAGCGGGGCACTCAGTACAGTTAGAATGTAATGAAATTATAAGAAAAATTTCCAATGTTCCAATTGGGGGCGCAATCATCACATCTGGTGGTAATTTGAATGTAAAATTTATATTTCACATAAGATCAGGCCACGATCAAAAAAAATTGATGTTAGCAACCTGGAATTCATTAATTCTTGCTGATAAAGAAGGAATATCCTCAATTTTATTCCCTCCTGTGTCTATAGATGTTTTGGGGTTTAACGCAAAGATATGTGCTGGAATCATGGTTCCAACTATCAAAAAATATATCCTCGAGAAAAATAAGAGCATAAGGAATGTATCGATATGTCTTGAGACCCTTCCAGATTATAAAGAATTCGAAAGTGTTCTTGGCGATTTGACAGCCTCTGATTTGTCATGACATAATAAATTGACAAATATGTGTATTTAGACATAAAATGCGTGTATATCTAAAAAAGAAACTTTATATAGCCCTAATCTATGTTATAATTGAGATTATGGCTTTTTACAATCTCTAATTTCAGTTTTAGTTCAAATTGTTAGTTTAGTGTCTTTAATTAAATCAATTTAAGAAGGCTAGGGGATTTTTTCTTGGAAAAAAAAGGGATAGATGTAAATTTTTTAAATAGTTTAAATAAAAATATTCAAAACGAAAGTTCTAATATTAATTCGATTAAGGGTTTTGAGGTTATTTCTGAAGCGTTAGTCTATGTTATCTTTGATATTTTTGGAAGAAATAGTTTACTTTCAATGTTATATCAAACTGGATCTGGACCAGGCGAAAAAATAGCAAAAAGACTGCAAGAGAAGTATAACAAGAGTGAGTTCGAGATTTTTGAAGCATTAGAACTCTTATTGAAGGAATTAAAAGATTTTTATTCAATTCAGATCAAAGAAGTCCAAGAATTTTCAGATCATTTCAAAATTATCATAGAAAATCATTGTTTTTTAAGAGCTTCTATAAAGCGTCGGAAAAGACTTAAACCGGGTAAAGCGTTTTGTCGGATCAATAAAGGTTATTTCGAAACTGCCTTTAGAAAACTATTAGGAGATAAAATAAAAAAAATTGAAATTAATTTTCTCCACGATGATATAGAAAGAGATGTATGCGTTGAAGAATTAGTTTTTTATCCTAACCATCTCTAAGAATAAAGAAGATTTAGATCATATCGTTAGCGTCTATATCCAATAATTGAGCTAATTTTTGTTTTTTACTATCCATTAACGGGCCAGCTGCTGCTGTAGCGGGACCTATTGAACCCATTCCGAGCTTTTCATGGATTTGCCAATAAATTTTTTTGTAAATATCCAATTTTTTATTATGATCCTTCCGAAACTCTTGAATTGCTTTGTCAATCATCAAATCTGCTATGATCTCTAGTTCTTCTAATCTTTGATTAATATATTCTCCCGTTATATCTTTCCCTGTGTCAAGATCAATTACTCGTTGCACCATGTCTTCATCTGTAATTTTTTCTTTCCTATCCTTCATTTAATCTATGACACTACTCAAACTGTAATTTTTTAGTCAGTTACATTCCACATAGAAATGCGATTAAAAAAATCTTGTTAATTTATAATCAAATGGATCACACAATTGTACTTTTTGGGATACGAAATGTCAAAGATTAAAAA
>JAHLWV010000149.1 GCA_019057735.1 Promethearchaeota archaeon
TTATCGTTTTATTTGCATAAGATTTTTTACTGATTGAGTCGTAATTATGTCGATAATGTTATGTTTCTAAGTAGTTGATTGTTTTTAAACAAAAATTGCTTACTCGATTTATGATTTTTACCCAATCTTTTTATTAATTAGCATATTTAAAAGAAAAACACTGAAATTAAGTAGAGTATTACTTATAATATATATTAACCAATTCAAATTTGATCTGGTAAGCGTAACTATGAAGCCTAACTGACATCAAGAAAAAAAGAAAGGTGAATAAAAATGCTAGATGAAATTAAAGTGAGTGATGCAGACGATACGGAAGTTCCGAGAGAAAAAATTAAACTCCAGTTTCATTATTACTTGAGTATTTTTTTTGTAATTTATTATTTATCTTATGTTGTTTCTGGAATCATTTTTATGACTTACATAATTATTATATTTGTTCCATATGTTTTGTTAGTGGATAATCTCCTTGTAATATTTACAAACATTAATTCATTAATGGCTTTTTTGGCTTTACCTTTAGTCATTATTATTAGTTATTTATCTCGCTTATTTATCGTAGGTTTAATATCTCGAATTTTCTGGAGATTCACTGAATATAGAAGTCCTACGAAAGATGGCGTAATTCCACGAAATATCGGTTCCAAAACTGCTAATTATTACCATATAAGATCTTTTATGCTAAAATACGGAAAAAACTCATTTATGAAAGGAGTTTTTCCTTGGTTGGCAAATTGGTTCTTTAATTTTGTAGGAACTGGGATTATTAAAAAAGGCTCTACATTAGAAGAATCAGTTGTTACAGATAAAAACATAAACGTTGGAAGGAATTGCTACATCGGTGTTAATTCTGCATTATCTTCGCACTTTGTAGAAGGAATCTTTGGCAATATCGTTTTTTTCGAAATCAAGTTAGGTGACAATGTTACACTAGGTGGATTTAACAATATTGCGCCTGGATGTGAATTAAGCGATAACTCGTATCTCTTACCAATTGCGGCTGCGACTAAGCACAATAAAACTAAAGGGGATAATTATTACTTTGGAATGCCATTCCGACGCATATTTAAGAAGAAAATAATGGATTATTTAAAAGTAACGGAAGGAGATTTAGAACGAGCTGAGGAATTAAGAGTTAGACAGGAGAATGAAAAATTAAAAAGACAGAAAAAAATAACATATGAAGAGAATTAATAATAAAATAGTGAGGAAGGTAGTAGATTTTGATTGAAGATATAAGTGATTCTGGATCGGATATTCCGCGGGAATTAGTTCACTTCCAGTATCATAAATACATGGCATTCTTCTTTGCTATCTATGTGGGTTCTTATTTAGCGCCAGTCATAGTTCTCATGTTTTACCTCTTCCTAATCTTAAAACCCTTGTTCTTAGAAGTAGAAAGTTTTATTGTTATCCTTACGAGTCTTGACTCTTTAATTGTTTTTTTAACTATTCCACTCGTTGTTATTATCTTCTATTTATCTCACCTCTTTTTCTTAGGAGTGTTTACACGAATTTTATGGAGCTATACGGAAAAGAAGAGTCCTTCCAAGGATGGTATAATTCCTCGCGATATAAATTCAAAAACAGCGGATTTTTACCACTACAGAAGCTTCATGATTAAATACGGAAAGAACGCTTTCATGAAAGGATTTTTCCCTTGGTTGATTAATTGGTTTCTTAATTTTGTGGGTGCTGGTGTTATAGATAAAGGCACCACATTTGAAGAATCGGTACTTAACGATAGAAACATAGTTGTTGGTAAAAATTGCTATATTGGCGTAAACTCCACGCTATGTACTCACGTAGTAGAGGGTATTTTTGGAAATATTATTTACTTTAAAATTGTATTAGGGGAAAACGTCACCCTAGGCGGATTCAATCAAATTGGACCCGGGGGCGATTTAAAAGAAAATTCTTACTTATTACCAATGGCCGCAGCAACAAAATTTAACACTACGAAGGGAGATAATTACTACTTCGGGATGCCATTACGTCGCATCTTTAAGAAGAAAATAATGAATTACTTAAAAATAAGCGAAGAGGATTTATCTCGAGCTGAAGAATTAAGAGTTAGACAAGAAAAAGAAAAATTAGAAAAACAAAAGAAAGGAAAATAAAATAATTATTCATTAAATAGTGAGGAATGTAGTAGATTTTGATTGAAGATACTAGTGATTCTAGACCTGAATTTCGAAAGGAAATTGTTCAATTCCAATATCAGAAATATATTGCTTTCTTCTTTTTTATTTATATTGGCTCTTATTTAGCGCCAGTCATAGGTCTAATGTTTTACCTCTTCTTAATATTAAAACCCTTATTTTTAGAAGTAGATAGCTTTATCGTTATCCTTACTAGGCTTGATTCTTTAATTATTTTTTTAACACTTCCACTTGTGGTTATTGTCTTCTATTTAATACACCTATTTTTCTTAGGAGTGTTTACAAGAATTGCATGGAAATTTACAGAGAAAAGAAGCCCATCTAAAGATGGTATAATTCCTCGCAATATATCTTCTAAAACAGCAGACTATTACCACTATAGAAGTTTCATGATTAAATACGGAAAGAACGCTTTCACGAAAGGAATTTTCCCTTGGCTGGCAAACTGGTTTTTTAATTTTGTGGGAGCTAGCGTTATTGCTAGGGGCACAACTTTCGAAGAATCTGTTGGTAATGATCGATATATTGATGTTGGAAAAAATTGTTATATAGGAGTGAATTCGGCATTAGCTTCTCATACTGTTGAGGGTATTTTTGGTAACATCGTCTTTTTTAAAGTAACAGCTGAAGATAATGTTACGCTCGGAGGCTTTAATGTAGTAGCTCCGGGGTGTGTGTTAAAGGATAACTCTTACTTATTACCAATGGCTGCAGCAACAAAATTTAACACAACCAAAGGAGATCATTTCTATTATGGGATGCCTTTTAGACGAATCTTCAAGAAGAAAGTAATGGAATACTTAAAAGTTAGCGAAGAAGATTTGAAAAGGGCAGAAGAACTAAGAATTAAGCAAGTAAACGCGAAACTTAACAGTTCAAATCAAGAAGAACAAAATAGTATAGAACAACTAAATTAAAAAAAGATGTGAAATAGAATGGCAGAAGAAGAAAAAAATAAGCATGATGTTGTTAAGGAAGATGATGAGACAGATGATGAATCAGATTTCATTATAGATTTTACAACAAGCTCAGCAATAAATAGAGTAAGTTTGAAATTTTTAGTAGTGTATGTTCCAATATTTTGGTTTAGCGGCTTAGTGGTGTCAACCCTATGGTATGGTTACACTGTTAGTACCGTACCTTGGATCATCAAATTATTATTTTTGCCACTTTTATTGTTATTCTTTTCGTTTCTTTTCATATTTAGTTGCTTGTTCTTCAGTAAATTATTACTAATTTTTATTAACCTTATTCACCTCCCTAAAGAGGGAATATTCCGGACTGACAAAGGTGACACCGATTTTGAGTTTTGGAGGATTAGAACCGAGATTAAGAAGATAACTTTATGGTTAATACGAAATTGGCCATTGCCATGGATTGACGTAATAGCATTTCGTTGGTTTGGAATAAAGATGGATTTTTCAAGCCATTTGAACGACGCCTGGTGTGATGCTGAATTTATTAAATTTGGAAAAAACGTTACTATTGGCCAGGGCGCTGCTATTATGAGCTCGATGGTAGTAGGTAATTACCTCATCATTAAAACGATCAGATTTGATGATTATTCGCTCGTAGGAGGTCAGTGTACTATCGCCCCCGGTACGCATTTTGGTGAAGATACAGTGCTCGGTGCGGTATCCGTAACAACCCTGAATCAAAAATTAGAAGCGGGATGGATCTACACTGGTATACCAGCAAGGAAGCTAAAACTTAATAAATACGCGGAAATGCGGAGAGATATTATTCGTAAAGTTGATGTTGACAAAGAAGAAAACATCGAAACCGAGTACGAAGTTAATATTGATGAAGATAAAAAGCACTTACTTAAAAAAAAGAGGAAAAGTGATTGAAATGAGCGTTCCTAATTCTATGCGTGTAGGTCCATTTTGTGCATCGGTCTTAGTTAAGAAAAAGTACTTGATAGCGTATATATTTTTGATTTGGATAAGTTTAATTCCCGCTATATTGGAAATTTGGTGGTACTGGCAGATGTTATGGTACGAGATTCGACCTCTCCATTTTTATGTGTTTTTACCCCTTTTTCTGCTTGTTATCTATGTTACAACTGTTTTTGCGGCTATTTTTTTCGCAAAAATTCTGTTAATGATCGCTAGGATTTTCCATAAACCAAAAGAGGGTGTGTTTCTTAGAGATCCTTCTGATAGGGATTACCGTTATTGGAGTCTTAGAAACACGATAAAAAAATGGCCTACTTGGCTCGCCCATAAATTTCCATTTCCCTTCTTAGATAATATCTGCTTTAAAATGTTTGGCGTAAAAACTAAATTTTCTAATTCCCTTTTTGAAGGCTGGGTAGATACAGAGTTTATAGAGTTCGGTAAAAATGTAGTTATTGGACAAGGTGCTATTGTTCAGTCATCTGTTATTATTGGAAATTTTTTAATTATCAGAAAAACAGTTATCGAGGAGAATGTCCGAGTTGGAGCACACGTCATTATTATGCCAGGAACTCATATAGGAAAAAACTGTATCTTGAACACTTGGTCTTCTACTATGGTAGGGCAGGAATTAGAAGAAGGATGGATATATAATGGTGGTCCGGCAAAAAAATTTAAGAAAAATAGGTTTTTTGAGGATATCCCAATTGAAAAACTGACTAAATCTATCGGAGATATGGGAGAATTGTTAAAAAAATACGATGAACAACGTGTAGCTAGAGTAACTAAGAAGCGAAGATCCCTTAAGAGGAAAGATAAAGAGGAAAAAGACACGGAAGAAAAAGAATAAACATGAAAGTTGGATATGTTCAAACTTCTCCAGTTTTTGGTGAAATAACTCAAAACTTTGAACAAGTTGAAAAATTACTTGGTAGCACGAAAGCAGAATTGATTGTGTTACCCGAACTCTTCGCAACAGGATACACATTTATATCTAAGGAAGAAGCAGAATCTAAGGCTGAAAACACTGAAGGAGAAACCGCCAAATTCTTAATGGGATTAGCCGAAAAAACAGGTGCTGTGGTTGTCGGCGGATTCATAGAAAAAGATGGTAATCAAATTTTTAATTCGTCCATGATAGTATCTGATGCCGAAGTTCTTGGTACTTTTCGGAAGCTTCACCTTTACTACAAAGAGAAAATGTGGTTTTCTCCAGGAAACAAACCTTTAAAAATATATAAAGTGAATGACACGAATGTAGGAATCATGATTTGTTTCGATTGGTTCTTTCCGGAGACTTGTCGGACTCTCGCCCTTCTTGGAGCAGACATTATAGCTCATCCAGCTAATTTAGTACTTCCTTATTGTCAAACTGCTATGATAACTCGTTGTTTGGTAAATCGAGTTTTTGCTGTAACTTCTAATAGAATTGGAACCGAAGTTAGAGGAGAAGATAATTTTACATTTACGGGTGGTAGCCAAATTACCGCTTATAACGGTGAAGTGCTCTCATCCGCACCAAAAGATAAACCACATATTGATTTTGTTGAAATAGATGTTACAAAAGCGAGAGATAAAAATCTTAACAAATATAATAATGTATTTGAGGATAGAAGAACGGATTTATATTCTCTTGAGTAAATGGAGATAACATCAGAGAAATTATTCTAATTTAGCAAATAAAATTTGCTTCTCTAAAAAGTTTTTAATCTCCTCACATGTTTTTAGAGCAATCTCTTTATCGGGATATAATAATTTGGGTTCTGGACATTCTTCATCAAAGATACAATGTTTTTTGTCCGAATCATAAATCA
>JAHLWV010000017.1 GCA_019057735.1 Promethearchaeota archaeon
CCAAATAGTACCCAAAAATTGAATGTTAGTTTCTACGAAGATGGAAATTTACTTCTCAGGGAAGAAACACTTCTAATCGAAGATGAAATTAAAACTGTCTACTACGAATTGGACTATCCAGATACAGAAACTCATATTGTGAATGTCACTATGAAAATTTCAAAGGGAGACACAGAATTTTATAGTAAACAATTTAATGTAGAGATAATAGCGAAATTCGAAATTATTAGCGCTTCTTTTCCAGAAACAATATTGCAAGGTAGTGCAGCTCAGTTTATTTTAATTATACAGAATAACCTCGATGTTTCTGAACCGTTTACATTCTATGTAAACGGAGTTTCCGTTGATACTAATCTCAATGGTTTAGGGCCTGGTACAAATAGAATAGTAGTTGAAGTAATCCCTAGCATAAACCCTTATGACTTTGGAAAAAAATCATATACTTTTGAAATAAAAGATAGTTCGAACGAGCCTATTGTAAAATACTACTATGAAGTACAGATGGAATTATCGTCATTTAATTTAGTACTTTTTTACATTCTTCCTATATTAATTCCCATAGGCATTATTTTAATATACAAAAACAAAGAGATAAAGAATAAAATGTTAAGAAGATGATAACGATGATTAAACGAAAGCTATTTATTAAAAATGTAATATTGGCTCTTACTCTATTTTCAATAATTATGAGTATCTGGGCTGTTTCAATTAACTTAAGCAATATAACAACATTAGATAACGATGATTTTTTAGTAGATTTTAAGAATACTCTTGAATTGAAAACCGCTAGCAACGGGAATCCCCCATTGGATTACTCGGCTGTATCTCAAAACGCGTCAATAATTTATAGGTTATTCGAATCTGTAAAGTTTAACATAAACGCTTCAAAATTCAATAGTCCTAATTATACTGTTATACAAATTCATTATTCAAACGGAGTAGTAGGTGATTTTAACATGACAAACGTTATTGGAGGTGAAAATTTTACTTATACGTTTAATCCGGGATATAACACTCCTTTAGGGTTTCAAAATGTAAGCTTTTTGATATACAATGTATCTGCTTCTCTTCTTAGCTCCTCAAAACCGATAACAAACTTCACAATTACGACCAATTATTTCATATCCCTTGACAAGACAGAATATAATCGGGGCGATACAGTCTATGCTGAATTTGGTGTAAGTAATTACCCTCAACCCTACGATTTTAATTGGAATGTGTCAGTAGTTGACAGTGATAACGAAACTTTACAAAACATTCTATTCGATGTAGGAAATGACCTCTTTCAAACCTCTATTCTAATCGATGATAGATTTGAATTCTCAAATAAAATCTATTACTTTAAACTTAACATGACTGATGTTTCAAGCGGTATTAAGGAAGCTACATATCTACCTTTTAAAGTTTTGAATACTTTACCTGAAATTTCAGTGCCTACAGTTAAGTTTTCTATAAATCCTTTGAAAAGAACAGAAGATTGCATAGTAACATTAAATGTAACAGACGAAGATCCAAATACACTTCCTGAAAATCTAACCGTTTCCATGGTAATCCAAACTTCTACTGGGGAATTGTTAGCTCCAATAGAATTAACAAACCATAATAACTGGACTTTCTCAACTACTTTTTCGGTAGCTACTAACAAACCATTAGGTATATATCAAATAAATATCGAAGCTGAAGACCAATATAATGGAATAGATACCTATACTACATCTATAACCATCGAAAATAATCCTCCCAAAATATTAAGTTATACCGTAAACGGATTGAGCATGAACCAAAGTATAATTTTGAATTATGGTGAAGATTTAGTTTTTAATTTTGATGTTACCGATGTTGAAAACACAATTGCTTATATTACAGTATCACTTATAGATGAAGAAGATATTTGGTATAATATTACTAGAGAATATACGCCCGGTATGAAGATATCAATTCGTACAGAGGAATTAATAACTGGTATTTGGTACGCTTACATCTCTGTAACAGATATTGATGGTGCAACGACACACCTTAATTCAGATTTTGATTTAGGACCTCAAGAAATCAATGTAGTACCTGATTTATTAACACCTATTCTGCCTTGGATTAGTTTTTCAATTGGGATTATATTTGGCGTGTTAGCAGGAGTAGGTATATTATACAAGAAATTTAAGACTAAATCTTTGGATTTCAAAAAAGCACCTTCTAAAAAAGCACCTCAACAAAAACCTGCAAAAAAAGTGAAGCCAGATTCTTCAAGAAAAAAAGACGAAGAAGAAAAAATTGAGAAAGCTGAAGTACGAGAAGTCAAACCTCCCTCTAAAGAACCACAAAGAAAAATAAAAAGAAAGTTAAAATAAGAAAAATATTTTGATCTTACATTTTTAATTTCTTTATTTGTGTTTAAGCTAAAACATCGTGAAGTCGATAGTGAAACTTTCCTAGTTTCCCTCCGTAATTACCTGCACTAATCTTATTAATACCCGGAACTTGGACGGCAGCATGAATACCTAGTTTCATTGCTTCTTTGATAATTTCCTCGGATGCGCCATCAAGTATTATTTCGTATACACAATTATCTTTTTCTCCTAATAAAGAGTTATCAATTTTCTGTCGGAGAGTCGGACATAAGGGATCATTTGTTGATGCGTTTAAGAAACTGTAGACTGAGCCGACTTTAGAACCTGAACGCGCTATTCCTCCTGGAAAGGGAGCTATAATATTTTCTAAATCTTTAATTACTTCAATAGCTTTCTCAGAAGCTTCTAATGTGGCTTTCTGTGTTTCACCATATATCAAGAAATTTCCTCCGGCAATTCCTTTTCCGACTTTGAAAATACTCTGTACTTTAAATTCCCCATCCATAACAGGAATTTTCCATGCTTCGAATGGATAAGATCCTTCAATTTTTTCCTCAAATTTATCTCCAAAAAATTTTAACTTATACCCCGTCTTGATTTCAAAAACCTTTTCTGGAACGAGAGAGGTATTTAAAGCATCAAAACAAGCTGTTGTTGGGCAAGTTAATATACACTGTCCTATTCTGTTTAGTAAAACTTGGTCCATCTTATCTTTTTTAGTTTTAAAAAACATCAAGGCAACTCCAGGGCGATTATCGGGAGTTTTGTCTGCTGGGACATACACATCAACTCCAGCCTCTGCATCACAGTGGATTGTTGATGTTCCATAACCTGTTGCGATTTGACTAGCAATTTTTACCCAGTTTTCATTTATTGCAGTTACTAGAATCCTGGTAAAAACCGCTCCGAAGGCTTCGCAAAAAGTATCTTCTATTTCCACTCCATTTAATTCCATTTTCCAATCAACTTTTTATATTTTATCTTAATATGATTCTAATTACAATTTTTAATAGAATTTGATAGTATATAACTTTGTAAGAATAAAAACTAAAAACGTTAATTAATTATCAATCAAAAGAACTAATAGAATTTATCAAAATATATTTAATAAATTCAAAGTTGCTAAAAATGAGTGAAGAAGGAAAAATATTAAAAATTGGAATATTAAAAAATGGTACAATAGGGTCCTCTTTATTGCTTGCTTTTCTTATGGATGAAAGGGCGGAGTCAAAAAGAATTAATGTTCGGGAAGTTACATCAGGAGCGAAAATGAATCCATCAGAACAATGTGTAGAAACTATGCAAAAATTGCTTGAATTCGAACCTGATTTGATTTTAATGTCAAGTCCAAATGCAGCTCTTAAGGGGCCAAAAGCAGCAAGAGAATTAACGGGAAACATTCCTACTATCGTGATTTCTGACGCACCTGCAAAGAAAGCTATTGATGAGTTTAAGGAGAGAAATATGGGGTACATAATCGTGGGCTGCGATTCAATGATCGGCGCTAGACGGCCTTTTCTAGACTCAGTTGAAATGAGTTGTTTTAATGCTGATTTATTAAAAGTTCTTGCGGTTACTGGTGTGTTCAACATTATAACTACTGAGTTAAATAAAGTTATAATGGACATGCTTCAAGGAAAACAACCAACTTTGCCCCAAATCACAATTAATGCAGCTAACGCTACAGAAGCAGCAGGATTTTCAAACCCATATGCTCAAGCCAAAGCCTTTGCTGCTTTTGAACTTGCCGCCTCTATTTCAAAAATTACTGGAAAAGCATGCTTCACATTGAATGAAAGAGCGGAATATATGCCGTTATTAACTGCATCTCACGAAATGATGAAAGCAGCAGCAGATTTATGCATAGAAGCAAGAGAAATCGAAAAGTCTAACGATTCAGTTTTAAGAACGCCTCATCACGCTAAACAGCACATTTTAACTAAGCGTAAACTATACGAAAAAGAAGCGTAAATTAGGCGATTATTCTAGGAATAAAAAAATCCTAGTTTTTATTTTAATTTGTTATAAAAATCAAAATTTTAGAGTTAAAGTTAGAACTCATCCTTATTAAGGAATTTTTTCAAATTTTTGAAATCTTCCCCATTTAAAGAGTCAATAACTGTTTTGAATGTTTCAGAGGTTTTATTTTTTGTAACAATCATCAACACGGATCCATTACTTACTTCTTTTACCATAATATAATTGTTGTCGCTTTCATATATGACAGTGGATAATTCTAAAGGTGACAACGGAGAATCTGAAAGATTCATAATCTTTGTGAATATTTGATATATATTTGATTCAAGCGTTCCTATTTCTAGTTTCATAAATTGAAGTTTATGATGTAGATCTATTTTTCCTAAAGTTGAAGCTATTATTAGACCATCCGGTTGATTAAACAAAAAGTACTCCGAGAGTGTAATAGTCTTTAATTGATCTAGCATGTGTCTTATTTTCCCTAGTTTTTGTAGCGCTAAAGTATTTTGTTGGATTTTATAATCTAGAACTTCAATTAACCTATGCTGAGCACTACCCTCTTTCACCGATACAGGTGTAAAAGCAATTTTAGATTTCATATCATCGGTGATCTTAGCGATAAGTAGTTCATAAATTTCGTCTTCCTTTGATTCCTGAAGATCAGTCTTGTTTAGTAAAACGTACACTTTCTCAACTTGAGGACTAAATTCAAAGATATACTTTAAAAAATTATCAAAAATTTCCTTTAAACGAGGTTCGTTTGCAGCTGAATCCACCATGAAAACTGCCGTCATTACATCAGAAAATACAAGCTCTCGTTTTTTCTCAGAGAAGTATCTGTCCATGTAAAGTTGTTGTCCTCCAAGATCCCAGATAGATAATTCCATAATTCCACGAAAGATAAAGTTTTCCCTCGAAACTCCTTTAGTGGGCTTTAAATTTAGAACTTTCATGAAGTTATATCCTAAACAAGTAGTACGCAACAGTGACGTTTTACCTGCGCCACCAGGACCAAATAACAGTACTTTTATATCATTTCACCATTATGCAATTTATACTTCTAATATATTTTTTATAAAAGGATGTTTATTTAATTTTTTCTAATTATGGTTAATTTTATAGATATCAATTCCATTGACGATTGAATTAAATATAATTTTAAATTACCTTAAATACAATTTAATTTTAATAGAAAAAAGAATGTGATCAACTATGAATTTGGAAGATTATATTAGAAATGTCCCTAATTTTCCTATAGAGGGAATTCAGTTTAAAGATATTACAACCTTATGTAAAGTCCATTCCTCTTTTAAAGAATCTTGTGATAGATTAGTTAATGATTTTAAAGATAAGGGGATCACGAAAGTTTGTGCTATCGAGGCTAGAGGTTATGTATGGGGTGGTGTATTAGCATATCAGTTAGGTGCGGGATTTATTTTAATACGAAAACCTGGAAAACTGCCTGCTGAGATATTAAGTGAAACCTATGACCTTGAATACGGAACAGACACAATCGAAATGCATAAGGATGCAATAGAAAAGGATGATAAAGTCTTATTGTTTGACGATTTATTAGCAACTGGTGGAACCGCAAAAGCGGCTTGTAATTTAATAGAAAAGGCAGGGGGAATTGTTTCAGGAATTGCTTTTGTCATTGAACTTACGGGGAGTTTACATGGTAGAGATAAATTAGAAGGTTATGATTTTGTTAGTTTAATTAAGATTCCCGTAGAAGAATAGCAAAAGAATTAAATTCAACTATTTTTATGAATTTTACTTGACCAATTTTTATCCCTTTAAATTCTCCATATTTTTTAGTCTTAAAACTTAAATAATTCTCTGAACTCACAATATTAAAATAAACATGTTATAAGGTGTAGATTTGATTACGGAGCTAAAACAAACTCCTTTTTACAATATACATGTAAGTTTAGGAGCAAGGATGGTGGATTTTGCTGGTTTTAACATGCCAGTTCAATACGAAAGTATTATAAAAGAGCACGAAGCAGTACGCACTGAAGCTGGGGTTTTTGATGTTTCTCACATGGGCGAATTTCTGTTGGAGGGTAATGATGTAATTGATTTTCTTCAGTATATTATGATTAACGATTTAAGCTTGCTTGAACCGTCAAAAGGTCAATATTCTTGCATGTGTTACGAAAATGGGACGGTGGTCGATGATCTCGTTTATTATGAAGAAACAAAAAATCGATTTAGAATGATTGTCAACGCTGGAAATATCGAGAAAGATTTTCAATGGTTAAACGAGCATATCCTTGGCAAAGATGTAATAATAACCAATTTATCTTCAAAGCGATCTCGTTTAGCGTTTCAAGGACCTAAATCTGATGAATATCTCCAAGCTTTAGTAGATATCGACTTATCATCAATAAAAAGATTTTATTTTGCTGATTGTAAGCTAAGTGGGATGCCGATTTTTTTAGCTAGAACAGGGTACACAGGTGAACGCGGATTCGAAATATCATTTGATAATGAGTATGCTGAAAAAGTCTGGGATAAATTGATAAAAGCTGGAGCGTCGCCAGCTGGTTTGGGAGCTCGAGATTCGCTAAGACTTGAAGCGACTTATTCTTTATACGGTCACGAAATAAACGATTCTATTACGCCTGTTGAAGCCGGATTGTTCTGGCTTGTTAAACCAAAAGAGGGTATTGATTATATCGGGAAAAATATTTTGATAAAACAAAAAAAAGAAGGAACCGATCGAATCGTAGTTGGATTAAATCTATTGGATAGAGGTATTATTAGAGAGAAATTTAAAATTTTTAAAGACGGTGCTGAAATTGGATATGTAACCTCAGGTGGTTATTCACCAACTCTTAAAAAAACAATTGGTTTAGGTTTAATTGAAATACAACATAAAAGTGAAGGAACTGAGCTTGAAATCGAAGTTCGGAATAAACTTCTTAAAGGAGTGGTCGTATCTACGCCGTTTTATCGTAATGTTTAAACTAAAAGAAGTTAAAAATAAATTGTGAAAAATTATGGAATATGAATTTCCTGACGAGCTTAAATATCTCCAAACGCATGAATGGATTCGAATAGAAGATAATATTGCAACTATTGGGATAACAGACTATGCCCAACATCAATTAGGTGATATAGTTTACATTGAGTTACCTGAAATCGGAACCGTACTGCAGAAAGGAGATAATGTGGCTGAAATCGAATCTGTAAAAGCGGTTGGTGAATTGATGATGCCATTATCTGGAAAAATTATTGAAGTTAATACTGGTCTTGCCGATAATCCCGAATCAGTCAATTTGTCTCCTTATGGAACTGGTTGGATGGTAAAGATAGAGATTAGTGACAAAAGTGAAATTAACGAATTTTTAACTGTGGAAGCATATAAAGTAATTGTAGAAACTGAGAAAAAATAAACTTTTATTCCCATTTTATATTTTATTCCTTATATTTTTGAAGTTTGAGTTGTTTAATATGGATTTTGTCCCCCACGATGATGATACTATTACTGAAATGCTTAAAGTAATAGGTGTTAACAAAATAGAAGATTTATTTAACGATATTCCTAAAGAATTGATAATAAATGGCTTAAACCTACCTGAAGGTTTATCGGAACCCGATGTTTTGAAGAAATTAAAAGAACTTGGTGGTATGAATACAATCTATACAAATTCCTTTTTAGGAGCGGGATGTTATTTTCATTACATTCCTACTTTAGTGGATTTTGTGGTCAGTCGTTCAGAGTTTTATACTTCTTACACACCTTATCAGGCAGAAGCTAGTCAAGGATATTTACAAGCAATTTACGAGTATCAGAGTATAATTTCACGCCTAACTCAAATGGATGTAGCCAACGCGAGTATGTATGATGGATCAACTGCCCTTGCGGAAGCCGCTATTATGGCATCTATTATAACAAGGAAAAATCAAATTTTAATATTAGAAGGGGTTCACCCTGAATACGTTGAAGTTGTCAGTACTTATTGTTGGGGTCAAAACATAGCACACAAAATTGTACCTATAGATAAAATAGAGGACGAATTAAACCAAGAAATAGCAGCTGTTCTATTTCAAAGTCCTAATTTTTTTGGTAATATAGAAGATGTATCTGTGTTAGCCAAAAAGATTAGAAAAACGGCTCCAAATTGTTTATTAATCCAATGTATGACCGATCCTACCTGTTTAGGCATTCTGAAGCCACCTGGTGAAACAGATGTAGATATTTTTGTAGCAGAAGGACAATCTTTTGGAATTAATCCTTCATTTGGTGGACCTGGGTTAGGAATTTTTGCAGTAAAAGAGAAATTTTTAAGAAAAATACCTGGGAGATTAGTTGGAAAAACTAAAGAAATTAACGGTGAGCGTGAAGGTTTTTTATTAACTCTACAAGCTCGGGAGCAACACATACGAAGAGAAAAAGCTAGTTCAAACATTTGCACAAATCAGGCATTATGTTCATTATCGGCGTTAATTTATCTTGTTTCATTAGGAGGGAGTGGATTACGTAAAATAGCCACTCAAAACTTTCAAAAAGCTCATTATGTTAAAAAGAAATTACAAAAAATTCCGGGTTATGAGGTTTTAAACAATAAACCTACATATAACGAGTTCATCGTAAAATGTCCCGATATCAATTCTTTAATTCAAGAATGTAAGAAACTTAATTTACTTCCTCCCCTTCCACTTTCAAAATACTATCCTGAAATGAAAGATGTAGCACTTGTTTGCGTAACCGAATCAAATTCCCGGGAATCCATTGATAAGTTTATTAAAGCCTTAGAACTTGCTAATAACAATAAGGAGGCGAGAGATTAATGAATTCAAAAGATTCTTTGATCTTTGAAAAGGGTAATAAAAATACTCAAATCAACTTCATTCCAAAGATGGATATTGAATTCGATGAAATCGAAAATATTATTCCTAAAAATTTAATTCGAGATGAAGTTCAAATTCCAGATGTCCCTGAAGTGGAGATAGTTCGGCACTATGTAAAACTGAGTAAAATTAATTACGGTCTCGATTCAGGGATTTACCCGTTGGGTTCTTGTACGATGAAATATAATCCTAAAATCAACGAACATATAGCTCGATTAGCAGAATTTTCACAAATTCATCCGCTTCAAGAAGAAAACGAAGGTGCTCTACAATTAATGCATAACATTTCAATTATGCTGGGTGAAATAACAGGCATGGACGGGTTTACGCTACAACCCGCAGCTGGAGCTCATGGAGAACTAGTCGGATTGTTAATATTAAAAAAATTTTTTGAGACAAAAGGAGTAGTAAAGAATAAGATTATAGTTCCCGATTCTGCTCATGGAACTAATCCCGCATCGGCTAAAATGGCAGGATTTTCGATAATTGAACTACAATCAAATAAGTCCGGAGAGGTTCCACTAGATCATCTTGAATTTGCAATGCAACAAGGTGATGTTGCAGGAATTATGCTTACAAATCCTAATACACTAGGTGTTTTTGATAAACAAATTAAAGATATCACTAAAATCGTCCATAAATATGGTGGACTATGTTATTACGATGGAGCAAATTTAAATCCCATGTTAGGAATTTGTCGCCCGAGAGATATGGGTTTTGATATAGTTCATTTAAATTTGCATAAAACCTTTTCAACACCTCATGGGGGCGGAGGTCCAGGTTCAGGACCCGTGGGGGTTATAAATGAATTGATCCCATTTCTCCCCAAACCATGCATCATTTCAACTGAAAATGGTATAGTATGTACTCATGACAAAACTCATTCAATTGGGAGAATAAAAGCTTTTTGGGGCAATTTTGGGATAATCCTACGCGCTTATTCCTATATTCTTTCGTTAGGCGCCGAAGGGTTGAAAAGGGTTGGTCAAATAGCAGTATTAAATGCTAATTACCTTAGAACTCAACTACAAAAAAAGTATAATCTTCCGTATAACCGAATTTGTCAACACGAGTTTGTCTTATCCGATAAACATATGCCAAACGAGATTACCACTGAAGATATTGCTAAACGAATATTAGATTATGGTTTTTATGCTCCAACAATTTATTTTCCACTAGTTGTAAATGGAGCTCTCATGATTGAACCAACAGAAACAGAATCTAAAGACTCTTTAGACAAATTTATTGAAGCTATGTACCAAATTTACGAAGAAGCATTAAAAGAGCCAGAAAAACTAAAAAATGCTCCATCTAATACACCTATTGGACGCCTTGACGCAGTTAATGCTGCCAGAAAGCCGATATTACGCGATTAATTACAATTAAAGACCAATATCGGGATGTAGCAGTATAAATAATAATAAAAAAATATAGGCTGACTTATGTTGTTTTATTACATTATTGATCCTGAAAGAGAATGCTTACATGTGCACTCATTTTCAAAATCGATTTTAGGAATTGTTAGTTCTAACATTTGCATTAAGTTTACCGAATTTTTTTCCATTGTATTTAAAATTTCTTCTAAACTCACCGCAAGTTTCTTCACGGGTCCTCCACAATTCTCACAATATTCTTTAATTTCTACAACTCCACAATTCTGGCATTCCCCTGCCCACACATCTAAATCAGTAACCATAGCAATACAACAGTAAAAAATCTCCTTTTCAGCTGCAAGGACTACTTCAGGGTAAGTTGTCATTCCTATGATATCTCCTCCCCATTGTCTAAACATTTTAGATTCGGCTCTTGTCGAAAATCGAGGACCTTCGATACAAACGTATGTACCACCATGTTGAATATTTAACCCTTCAATTTTTTTTCCAGTTTCGTAAAAGAGATTATTAAGATAACTACAATATGGATCTGCTTGGTTAATATGACACACTTGTCCACCCTCATAAAAAGTATCTAACCTCTTTTTTGTTCTATCTATATATTGATCTACCATGATAAACTTACCTTTACCATGCTCCTTTTTTAAAGATCCAACTGCTGATGGTGAGATTATACCCTTGACTCCCAATTTTTTCAAAGCCCATATATTAGCTCTAGAATTTACATTATGTGGAGGAATTATATGGCCTTTACCATGTCGTGAAATAAAAGCAACCTTTTTACCTTTAAATTCACCTACTTGAATGAATTCAGAAGTGTGACCATAAGGTGTATAGATTTTTACTTCTTCAACATTTTCAAGTTCTATATCCGATCCAGTTCCTCCAATTATCCCAATTTCGGCTTTACCTTCAAATTTCATGATTTAAATCCTATTTTTTTATGTTTGAATTTAACTAAATAAAAAACTTGATATTTTTGGATTGTTTTAACTATGTAAAAAGTTTTTTGTTATTTTTTTTAAATTAATAGAGTTTTTTACATGGTAAGTATTACATTTTTAGGTTGCTGTAGAGAAGTTGGGCGTTCAGCAATATTAATCGAATCAAAAAGCGGAGCACAATGCATTTTAGATTACGGAATTAGATTTAAAGGAGAAGAACGGTTACCACTTAAAGGAGATATTCATAATCTTAAAGCAATTGCTCTTTCTCATTGTCATGTTGACCATTCTGGAGGAGTGCCATATTTATTTAAAGATAGAGATGTCCCGTTTTTCACCAATCCATTAACACTAAGAGTTTCAGAAATTTTACTTGAAGATATGATTAAAATTTCTAATTATCCCTACCCTTTCGGATACAGGGAACTTAAAAAAACGAGAAAAAACGCGGTATTTCTAAAAAATGGAGTACGCCAAAAAATAGATCATGAATTCTATCTTACATTTTTTGACGCAGGACATGTCCCTGGAAGCGTTTCTATACTCGTTGAAGTCGATAAGAAGAACATATTATATACCGGCGATATCAACAACCAAGAAACAAACTTAATTTCTCCAGCTAACCCTCATGAGTTACCCGAAATAGATGCTCTAATTACAGAATCCACATATTCTGATAGAGAACATCCCTTAAGAGAAGAACTCGAAAAAAGTTTTATTGAAGAGACTGTAAACACCATTGAGAACGGTGGAAGTGTTTTAATCCCTGCTTTTGGGGTTGCTCGATCACAAGAAATTTTGCTTGTTTTAGAAAAGTACAATTATAAAAACGATATTTATATCGATGGGTTAGCTAGGAAAATTTTAACAGAGTATTCTCATTTTCCTGAGTCATTCCGGGACTTTACTCTCTTTAAATCAGCCGCGAAAAAAGCTCAATTCGTTTCTAAGGAAAAGAGAAAGAAAATTGGAGGAAAGTCGCGATCTTTGATTATATCTCCGTCAGGTATGTTAAAGGGTGGAGCTGCTATAGATTATATCCCTACTTTTTTAAACGATCCAAATTCTGCTGTATTTTTAGTTGGGTATCAAGTTGAGGGGACACCTGGTCGAAAATTAGTTGATGAAAAAATTTTTGAGTTTAAAGAGAAAGGAAGACGAAATTACGCATCCCGAGATATGTTAATCAAAGCAAAGTGTAAAATAGAATACTTTGACTTCTCAAGTCACGCAGATAAAGTCCACCTAAACGATTATATTAACGAAATCAAATTTCGCGATAACTCAAATTTTATTTTTTGCGTTCACGGAGATGAGAAATCAACGACTTCATTTGCTCACAATTTATCAAAAAAAAATTATAATTCTGTAGCACCAGAGATAGGAGAAACTTATATATTATAGAGAGTAACTTTGCAAGGTAAACTCTTAATTCTTTCGTAATTGTTTTTCAATTACTCTGTCACAATTTTCTAAAAAAACATCTATTTTATTTATTGGTACTTTCGTACCTGCTGCTGGGGGATGTCCACCGCCTAAAGCTTCTAAATTTGAAAGTTCTAAAGCTTCTCTAATTGCTTCTGAAAGATTTACACCCTTTTCTACAATATCTTTGTGAGCTCTTCCTGATATTTTAAACACTTCCTCGTCCTTTCTTTTTGCGCACCCAAAAATTGGTTTATTTATGTCAATAATACCACTTTTACTAAAAATTAACATGGAAGCGATAGTACCTACAATGTTTTCAAAGATAACATTTTCGCCAAAAAAATATTGGATATTGTTTTTGTATTGGATTTTATCCTCATCTTTTAACCACGATAACGCTTGACCTAAGGATTTCTTATAATTTAGCATTTGATCCTTCGCTTTATTATAAGCAATTCTTCTATCACCCATTGCTATAGCAATTCCTAAAGATGCGTTATCACTCCTTCCACACGAATTCAACAGATACGCAAAATCACTTAAATCATGTAATTGCGATCCCACAATTTCGTTCTTCAATATATATCTTTTTATGATAAGCTTATCTATAATTTCAGAAGGCTCTATGTTTAACTTTAGAGACATATACTCTATAATTGCAGATGTAACTTTTTGTTTTTCTTCTTGATTAAGGTCGTTCAAGGTTTTTATGTCTCCTTGCGAATTTTCCATTAAAATCCCTAATGATTTTAAGAATTTTAGCATCTTACTTGTATTGTCACTTAATCCTGGAAGATGGATTTCACTTGAATATGAGATCGCTTCATTTAAAGGCTTAATCGATGAAAAATTTAAGTCGTTGTTAACTTCGACTAAATCTGCTTTTGTTGCTTCTTCTAAAATCGTAGCATTTAATCCTGTAAAGGAATTATTAGGACCTCGACTTTGAACATCTCCCGTTGCTCCTACAAGTGCAATAGGAGATAAATTGAAATTTTTCTGATTTAAAGTTATTGCAAAAAAATAACAAATCCCAGCACCAGAAATTTCACCACTACCATCAAATTCATAAAAATAAGGGTTGATGTGCCAAGGTCTTGAATTAGAGTAAATTTCTTTAATTTTACTATCGTTTTTATCAGGGATATTTTGAGGTAAATGGTGATCTAATATAATAAAAGGAACATTAACCTCAATACCATTTAGTTTTTCAGTGAGTTCTAAATACTGACCACTTCCAAAATCAGCAAAGATTAAGAATTTCTTACTATCCTTAGAATTTTCTGCAATTTTTATTATTTCTTCTCTTTCCAACTGCCTTAAAACGGTAATTTGAAATGGAATCTTTTCTCTGTAAAAAGCTTTCCCGAGAATCGCTCCAGCAGATAGTCCATCAGCATCAAGGTGGGTATAGATATGTACGGTTGATTCTAATTTTTGTAGATGACCTTTAAACCAATTCTCAGTCTTTATAAGATCTGATTTTAATAACTCAAGGTTTTTTGTTTTTTGATTCATTTTTTATATAATTTTAAAATAAACTTAATTTAATATATAAAAATAAGATTTTAATAATAAATACTCAATTAAAAAAAAACTTAAGTGAAAAATATGACACATCACATTAAAATAAACGAGTTAACTTTAAACTTTGTTAAGAAAATAATAGAGAATAAAGAATATTACAAAACAGAAATAATCCAACATGATAATGGAGCAACCGTCTTAGATATGACAAACGCATCTTGGAATGGAGGAAAACTGTTTGGAGAAATTTGTATGGGTGGATTAGGAACGGTCGATTTTACATCTTACAAATTAGATGAACATTTTATCCCGAGCGTTACTGTTCGCACATCACAACCTATAATATCATGTATGGCGTCACAATTAGCTGGATGGAAAGTAAAATTAAAAAAAGAAATTGAAAAGGACGGAGAAATTAAAAAAAAAAAAGTTTTTGAATCTTTGGGATCAGGACCAGCTCGAGCAAAAAGTAAAGTCGAGAAATTATTTGATGAAATTGACTATGAAGATGATTCTGATTGTGCAATAATCGCCTTTGAAACTCCAAAACTACCAACTGAAGAAGTAATGGCTTTGGTAGCCGAAAAGTGCAAAGTCGGATATGACAAAACATATGCACTTTGTGCTCCAACAGCGTGTTTAACGGGGTCGATACAAGTAGCTGCGAGAATAGTCGAAACTGGAATGCATAAATTACACGAAATAAAATTTCCCCTTGCTGTCATTAAGGATGGTTTTGGAACAACAACGATTGCCCCAATTGCTAAAGACGATCTTGGAGCCATGGGACGAACTAACGATTCCATAATAGCTGCAGGTATGACATACTATACTATAGAAGTTGAAAAAGACGAACAAGACGATTTATTTGAATTACTGAAAAAAGCACCGGCTAATACCTCAAAAAGTTATGGTAAACCATTTTTAGAGACATTTAAGGCAGCTAATTACGATTTCTACGCAATTGATCCTGGCTTATTTGCTCCAGCAACTTACACTGTAACAAATTTAACGACCGGAAAGACCGTTACTGTGGGTGAAATTAACCATAAATTATTAAAGGAGTCCTATAAATTAAACTAGAATTTGATTTGTAAATTTTTCTTCTAATTTTTTTTAATATTATTTGCATTCAACCTAAAATTTAAAAATTAGTTAATTCATGTTGATATTTTAATATCTCTGCATCAGAGATATCTTTGTCAAATTCTATTTGTTGTGGGACCCCCAAATATGCGCATGCAATTTTAGCAGCAGCAGCGATTTCCGCTTTTTTTAATGTTAATGAATATTCATCTACTGATTGCACTGGATCCTCATAATTTGCTCGACGAGTATTACCTCTATTTTGAAAAGATTCCCCATAATTCATTCCGCCATAAGTCTTCTTTTCTTTTAGCTGAAATGCCCTCTCAGATTTCATTTTAAATAATAAAGACCCCATTTTGTCTGCAACATTAAAAGGAAGTTCATTATGCAGTATCAATCTTATCATGTTGTTGATGTCGAAATAATTTAGAGTATCATATTTAACTCTTAAATAACTTTTTAGATTATCTTGGTTTGCTTGACACTCGATTTCAGTCCAATCATGAATTGCGAGTCTTCTTCTTAAAAAAATCAATTCCCAATCTATTCCGAGCTCTTTTAAAAATTCAAGTAGTTTATTATTGTTTGGTTTTCTTGATTCTATTATTATAAATAATTGCAAACCATAATATTTATGTTCTTGTTGGAGAAAATATCCTCGTTGTTGCATAGACGCGAGAATTATAATTTTAATAGAATAGATGTCGTCGGATACATCTCTCTTCTCACACTTTAAGTATATTACATTTCCTTCTTCACTCACGTATTCACTATCTAAAAAGCCTAAGATACTTTCCTTATTTTCTTGTATAAAATTTTTCAACCCGGATAAAGTTGGTTTAACATCGAATCTTATTAAATCTTTTTCTCTGATTGAAACATAATCAGTATTACTTCCCCCTACAGCCAATTTAATGGATCGTAGCTTTAACTCTTTCTCTTCTCCAAAAACTATTTTAAACGCATCGATTAGAGGAAATACTTCTTCTTCCAATATGTTAAGATTAGCCATCGAACTTTCAAAAGGTTGGGGATTCTCCGAAATCTTGTTTAGTACTGGTGCTTCAGAGGCATCTACTACAATATCATAGTCTTTCGCTAAATTCTTTCGAACTATACAGACCGACCTCCTTTTCTCGTTATACATAGAAAGAGTCGTTGAATTGTTAATAACCGCACGGAATTGTTCAGTGGACTTATCTTCAGATCCTTTAGATTTAAGTTTTCTTTTTCCCATAAACGCAACCAACGAATATTGAGTAACTTATTCTATTTCTGATTAAGTAAAAAAATAGCAATCTTATAATTTTATGTATATGGAATTATAATAGTCTCTAAGATGGTCTTTTATCTCTATTAATTACTTAATTTCTCTCTATTAATAATAATAAAGACTCTTAATTTACTATTATATTAAACGCTTCTTAAAACTGAAAACGAAATAATTCTACTCAATAAATATCATGAAAAATAAACTCATATAGAAAAGGATCAATACATAATGTTGTTAAATTATTTTATGTATTAATCTAATTCCTCTTCTAAATAAAAGTTATCATCTTGTTTTATATAGACAACCGTAGAGCCGAAATTATTACGAACCGTATATTTATTATCGTCAACTTCTAATAATTCTATCGAATATGGTATTCTTCTGTTTTTTAGAATATCTTCAACAATTTTTTTTTCTTCTAAAGCATCCATATCTATAATTATCAAACAATTAAAAAAAATTTTTTGATTTTTGAAAGATTTCAAATCTATAATTTAATACAACTATTCAGAAGCCTTTCCTGTAATTGAAATAATCTCTAATTTTAGTAAACAAGTGTTATTATAGGATTTATCACTTTTAAAGAATCTTTTCTTTAATTTACTTGGATTATCTTCTAAGTGTTTTAGCATTATATCAAACGCATGCTTTTTTTCATCCAAGTCTTCTACAATTGTCATGTCCCCCCCAAAAACAATGGAACGGTATTTATGAGAGCAAGCACTCTTAACATAGCCTAAATCTTCTAATATTGTGCCACATACTTTTTTATTTTCCTTTAAATACTCTAATTTTAATCCATTTTGAGCGCTATGAAAGTACAAGCAATTAAATGTTTCATCAAAACCATAACTAAGCGTTACTATATACGGTTCGTCGTTTCTACACATAGAAATTGTTGAAAACTTACCATTTTTCAAAATTTCCATAATGATTCTTTTGTCTATAATTTCTCTTTCCTTTTTTTGCATGTGATATTTCTGCATAGTTTTTATTCACCTACTTAAACAAATTAAATATCGAAATTAACCATGATTAAAAATTACTGATTGGCAATAATTCCTCTGGATATTACTATAATATTAAAAAAATTGTTTCAATTAAAAAATATCACATATAAAACTAACGGTTTTAACGATTTTATTAAGAAACTGTGAAATTTTTAATAAAAGAAACAGTTTAAAAACCTAGATAGATGTTTATATATATATAATACTATTAATCATATTTATTAGGGGTCTGCACTCGTGGTTAAAAAGGTTTTTGATATTGGATTTTTCAGCACCATGTATAGTCAAATCAACGGGACCGCTCACGCAGTAAGATTTCTATCCGAAGCAATTGCTAATCTTGGACACAATGTTCATGTCTTTGCACCACGAATTCAAAATGGTTACAAGATTCCAAAAACTTTACATTTTCACGAAATTGGAGGAGCTATTAT
>JAHLWV010000150.1 GCA_019057735.1 Promethearchaeota archaeon
ATTTTTATTCTTCAATTTTGCTTGATTATATGATTCCCTTATTTTTAGAGTAATCATGTACGATGTATCATCATAATCCTTTTTTGGAAGATTATCTAAAGCACAGAATCCATTTCCATTATCTAACCAATCCATCTCTTCATCATTTAATTCAATTGTTTTAGGCAATCTTTCACTTACTTCCTTTTATTTTCTTTTTTATATTTTTTTTAATCAATTATAGCATCTAAAAACCATTGAGGAAAACCTTTTTTAGGAAGGTTTCTAAAACTTCCATCAATTATATAGAATTTTGCGTAATCCTTTGGGCTTCTAATCGCTCTTCCATACATTTGAACAATGTCTTTTCTTGCTTCGTCTTTATACCATCTCCAATCATTTTTCACATTCAGCAGATAATCAACTCTTGCGTCTTTTATATTAGGATAAGGCACTTTTAATAAAATTTGAAATCTACATATATTATCTTTCAGATCTACTCCCTCTTTTATTGCAGGTGATATTAGGATCATTTTATTAGAATTAATCCATCCTTCTATTACATCTCCATCTATTTCCCTCTTATCGTGGAGAAGTGTACTGAATCCTTTTAATGCAGAGTGAAGTCTTTTTGCTCTCTCATAGCTTTGAGTATGTATAACTCCTCTTTCTCCATCGTGCTTTCTAATGATTTTTTTGATATTATTTACATTACCTTTCCAACTACGATTTTCCTCCTTATTTGTCATTTTCCCTCCCATATAGGAAGTAATAATTTGACGATTCCAAAGATGAAAAAGCATGGGAACAGAATGAAAACTATATTTCTTTTCTTTTAATCCCAATCTCTCCAACCAAACAGGAATATTATTTCTAAAAGGGATTGTCGCACTACTTAAAATAATTTTACTTGCCTGAGACCAAACTTTTCTCTGCAAAAACTTGTCAACTAAAATCGGTTTAAACTTTCTTGGCAATCCTTTTCTAACATATTCAGGCATATCTATAACCCATTTCCGCCCCTCGTTTATTTCTTGAAGCATATAATTAATTTTCCTTGACAAATTTACTAATTTATCCTTCTGTCTTTCAGTTTCACAAATCGGAATCCATTTTCTTAAAAAATCATTAAATTTATTAAAGAAGGGTAAATAATCTTCAAATTTTCTACTCTTTGGTAAGTCTTTCTCTAGCTCTTTCCACATTGCTTCTTGATATTCTTTTTCTTTAAACTTGGGTAAAATATTTGGAGATAACGTAAATCCTGCAAACATACCTGCAATTTGAGATTCTAATGAATGGCACTCATCAATAATTAATAAATTACGCTTGGGAAAGTGAGAAAAACCACTGATGTAAGTATTTGTAATCAACATCGCGAAAGTGAGAACAGCAATATCTGATGTTAGAGCTTGTTCTTTTTGCTTCCAATAAGTACAATTATCTTCCGTAGGACATGTTCTTGTTATTTCCTTTCCTAACTTATTTACTTCTTTTAAACCATCTCGAATTGGACATACATCACTAACCTTATTAGTTTCTTGGCAAATATAATTTCCTCTTCCTAAAAGAGCAATAATATCACCTATTCCTCCATCAATCGCTAGTTTTCTTGGACAAAAATCTCTTGCTATCTGTTTTACGAGTTTTACCTGAGGGGTTGTATAGAATGTGGGTTTAAAATAACTTCCAAGAGCTATATTAACAGGAGATTTACCAAATCCTGTTGGAGCTTCAAGAATTATTAAATCTGTATCACTTTCTAATGAAATAGCAATATTACGTAAGATTCTTTTCTGATTTCGTCTGAATTTTTTGAAAGGAAAGTAGTCCTCAATGGTTTTATTATTATCTTCCACTTCACACACATCTTTTAGGTTTTCAGATTTTTATTATAAGTACATTTCCAATTTCCAAATGATCCTTCATATTCCATATATTCACATCTTTTAAATCCAATTCCATAATTACAAGATAATCTTTCTGGATATTTACAATCGGAATCTTTTCTAAATTTTTCATATCCTCCTCTAAGAGTTGTTCTATCTGTTTCTAAAAAGTATGTTTTTATATGTCTTATGATTCCTAGTTCCTTTTCAATTTTTATCTTATAATAATTTCCATTTTTGTCTCTTATAATTCCCTTTCCTTTTACATGAACTTCTTTTAAGTTTTCATTAAAAATGGCCTCACAAGAATTATGATCACAGATATAATCGGTTGTCGTTGAACGATACCTAAGGGATTTATGATTACATTTTGGACAGGTTTTTTTACTCATTATTTTCTAAACCTCTTCTTTCATTATTTTCTCCAATAGCTCTGGATATTTTTCAATTAGGATTTTCTTCAGATCTTTTTTACTAATTGTCTTTCCAATTGCTTGATTCATTTTATCAAAAATATCTTTTTTTGCTAATTTAATGTATGGGTCTAAAGATTAACTTGTTTTATGTCGTACAAATCTTCTTACTTCTCTCGAACTCTTTTCTGGGCAAACAATTTTTCCTTATTTTTCTCGTATGAACTCTTCTTTCTACATTCGCTAGAACAAAATCTTTTTTTTCTATAATAGTTGGAAATTCTTTCCCACAATAAACGCAAATTTTTATTTGACTCATGTTTTTCTCTTGCTGTTTTATAATCAAGAACTTAATTCATCGAAAATAAAAGATGACTCCTGCCACCGTGACCTAGCGATAAGGTCAAAAACAAAATAGGGGGAGTAATAGAGTGCTTTACGCACTACCAAAAGACAAAAATCCAGGGTGGGGCAGGAGTCATGGTTATTAATTTTTTCCCTATCTTATTTCTATTTTATTTTTTATTCTATCCTTATCCTTATTTTTTTTAGGCTTTTTTTAAACTTCAAATCTAACTAACTTAGCAATAGATTAAAATTCAAAAGACTTGATTGAATCGGTCGAATTTTATCTTTCTACGAAATAACAATTGTTTCGTGAGTATTTAAATCTTTTCACTTAGCCGGTTTAATATAAAGCCGGGATTTTTCCTTTTTATATCAACCGTTTGAACCTTAACTTCATATTAACCCCACTAGATTTTTTCGATTAAATCCTAACAAACACTATTTTCGCTTTAGATAACGATATTTTTTCATTTCATGTTCAGCCCATTTTCTTTCTTTTTCAAATTTATAAAAAACTTCATATTCTGAGATAAGCTTTAAAATATGCTTAGGCTTTACTAATCCTGCTCTCTTTGTAGTTTCTAACATCTCTACTTCCTCTTCCATTAGTACTCGAATAACTTGTTTTATGGACTTGTATTCCTCAAGAATATAAATTTTTTTTTTATTCCTTGCGTTTCTATATTTATTTAAGAAATATTGATATTTAGCTAACCAAGCTTTCTGATAATCTTCTTCATTTTTCTTTTTATTGCCCTTATCCTCTTGTCGCGCCCTTTCTGCCATCTCTTCTTTTTCTTTTTCAATTTCATTTACTCTAAAACCCAAGTTGCTTTCTCGGATTCTAAATAAACCACTATATGCCTCCTGAAAGATATCAGATAAATCCAAGGTGCCTGATATTTTTAGATCTATATAATTTTGATATTTTTCTATATTTTCGTTTAAAAGGTCAAGATCGTCTTGATTAAGTAAAAGGTCTCTTTTTTTTTCTTCCACCGCCAGCTCTTGAATTAAGGGAATAATGTCATATAAAGCATTTCTCTCTTCTTCTTTGTCGTTGAATAAATGGACATCGCTTAGCCCTCTAACGTAATCTTGGTCTAAATGCCTCTCTAAAATTGGTTCAAGAGTCCAAGAATGCTTTAGAAGGTTGTACATATCGTTTAGAGCTTCCGATTTATCAATTCTTAAAGAAATCATTTCGTTTCTTTCCTTTATCTGCTTCAATTTCTTAAATTTTTTGTTTAAGGATTTTTTAATCTTCCCTTTAAGTTTTGATTTTTTTAGATTTTTTAGAATATTTTCTAAAAATTCCCTCTTTGGTTCTAATTGACTAGCTTCTTGTATTACTTTTTGAATTTCTTCTCTTTCTTCGTTAAAAACATCTAACTTTAGAATCTCTTTGATATATTCGTTAACCGGTTTTCTTAAATTCTTTATAATCTCTTCAATATAAGCATCGTCTAACTTTATTTCACCCAGATTTTTCATAATTTCCGTAAATATTCTTTGTTTTTCTTCACCTACTTTCTCAATAACGTTTCAATTGACACTAATTTATATCACCTTTTTTTCCTCTATTTTATCTCAGTTCATTTTATTTTCAGAATTTAGATTTAGCTCCACTTTATTTAAACAACAAATTATATTAACATCTCTCAATTTTAAAATATCTATTTATAACACTTAAGAAAACTTTAGCTTTGAAACTCTTTAATTCTCTTAACGAGTTCCTTTAATTTGTTCTTAGTGGCTTCTTGAGTCGCGTTTTGAGAGATTCTTACCGAAAACACGTGGGACTTCTCTTTTTTCAAGTGCCATTTGTTTGAAATTACGAGCCCAACCATTTCGTCTAACTCTTCTTGAGTAATTTCGTAATCTGGTCCAAAACCATTAGTTCAGGTCAAAAACGGTATTGTTGCAAACAAAAGCGTGCAAAGATGCACCATCGAACGACTTATTTTTTCACCTGACACCGATTTTTTTTCTAACTCGATCCAATCCAAACCAATCTTTACAAAATTCACGCAGAATTTACTAATTCGATAAATTCTTTCGATTTAAATAGCAAATTGCCTTCCTTTTTCTTACCAAAATCAAAGATTTTACTTAGTAAAAAATGTTAGAGTTAGTAAATTTCGAGGAAAACGAACCTTCTCCCGATAGCTACCAAACCAAGCCCTTGAGCAGAATTACCTTTATCGGTTTGCTCAACTCTTTTGACTACGCTCGTAAATTTCTGTCGAAACTAAAGGAACAAGGATCGATAGACATCCTTAAGGTGAAAGACGACATGATCAAAGCTAAAAATCACTTGCTCCAGATCAATTTAGAAATAGACGCCATCTTGAACTCGTATAAAAAAGGTTTTGGTATCGAAGTAGCCGCTATGAAGTGCGATTTCTGTCCAGATCAAGCTATAAAGTATCAAATTTTTCATAAATGGTGCAAAAGCTGTTTTAATCGAGAGTTTGGAGGCGAATTTAAATAACGAAAAAGTCTATTTTCACGATAGAGGTAACTCACGACGAGCAAGACAAGGTAAACGCGGACGAGATTCAAGAATTTCTTAAGGATATATTCAAAGGAAGCTACGTGAAAGTGTATAAAACCAAAAATTTTCCTCTAGAAGAAACTGAATTACTTAAAGACAAGTTAGACATTAAAACTTAAGAATTAACTCAATTCTGAACATGTGATATTTTCCTTAGGTCTATCATTTTGTAGTAATAATAGGAACCCCGTCCATATCCAATATGATCGTGTGTTCTTGTTGAGCAACTGGCTTTTTAGTTTTTTCTATTAATATTGGATAATGATCTAGAATTTTTTTACGAACAAAAACATCAATAGTTCTTTGAATCTTATTTTTTGGGATGATATTATACTTTTCGAGCAAACGGGGCGAAAAAGGTAGTTTTTTAGTTAATTTGTTTATTTGATCCATATAATTCTTCTCTATAAAGGGTAAACCCTTCATTGCTTTTTTAAATAGATAAATATAAGATTTAGTACCGTTTTCTACTATACCTTTGCCAGAAGTGGCAAATGGTTCGCACGCATAAGCATCTCCAGGTTTTAAAATTTGATTATGGCTTATAGCTTTATAATTTGGAATAAAAGGACCTGCATGTAAGTTGTATCGTTTCAATTCATGGCCTCCAAGATTATAAATTGGTTCTAATCCACGATTGTTAATTTTTTTAGCAATTACATCTCCCAATTCGTATA
>JAHLWV010000151.1 GCA_019057735.1 Promethearchaeota archaeon
CTTCTTCGGGTGCCATAATTATATCGAAGAAAGTAATATTAGAATATTGAAAAATATATTTGTTCTCCAAATAGATATAAAAATAAAAATAAAATAAAAAAAGTTAAAATTTATTCTTCAGCTTTTACTGCTGTTTTTAAGTTTAAATACGTATTCTCCAGCACAGTTAAGTATTCTAATAACACTTGATCCGCTTTAGATTTCTTCTCATATTCAGCTTTGATAATATTCAACAAGTATTTAGGAAAGATTTTGTCTACATAAAAATCTGATAACAATGCGTAATATTCGTTGTTTTTGTCGTCCTGGAACACCTGAATCATTTGATTCTCCCATAACATTTTCAACACCTCGTCTATATCATCGACGCCCTTCTTTTTCAGTTTCTCAAGATCGTTCTTGGTGACGATGGCCGTTCGCAATAAACGCAGAGTTTCGTAGACTTGAGGGTTGATAATGATTTCAATCACTCTGAGGTTATCCTGATCTGATGGTTTATAGTTTTGAAAGAATTTTTTAGTTTCAGTCCTATAATCCGACGCAAGTTGCGAAGGCAACCCTCTATCAGCAGGATCCTTGAGCAGTTGAACAGGGGGAACTCGTAACATTAAAATGTCGTTCGTTAGAAAAATTAATTCTGATGGCATTCCTTTAACTGACGTTTCTTTTATTAATTCCCGCTTAATCAATTCGATCAAGACGCTTTCTAAATCGACAAAACCTTGTTTGTATCGGTCTTTAAGCCACACCATTAATTCTGATTTCGAAACTGCCCCTTCTTCTCGTAAGCGATTGATAATCATCCTTTTTATCTCGTCTTGGTAGGTCATTGCTAATTGTTGTTCGTTATTCAACGTGGGATACACAGACAATCTCCTAAATAGTGAAGGGATCATACTTAAATAAGCGTCATCTTCAAGATTTTGCAAGATTATTCTAGAAGCGTCAGCTAATCCACCTTCGTAAGCATCAGGGTCGTCGTCAAGGTTCAAAAGCATAAGTATATAATACCCTTTTTCGGGTCCTGTGTAGTAGGATGCAATATTTAACGATCCTACCATCAAACTTATCATTCCTGACTCTCCACTATACTCGTGCGTACTATATACTTGCATAAGCGTTTTATCTGTGATAACGATCTCTTCGGGATATTTTGCTAAGATCTCCGTACCAACTCTCTCGTCCCATCTCATTACTACTAATCCGACTGGCATTTTTACATCTTACCTCCTTCAAAATCAGTTGTTTCTGGTAATTTCTTTTTTCTTTTCGTCTCTATTCCTAAAATATCGTCCAAAGATAAACCAAGCACTTCCCATCTGTCTCCAAGTTTCTTTACAATGAACTCCTCTTTCGAGGGATATAAAAGCGAGTCTGAAATAGATTTTCTCCCTTTTATGTTCTTGCTCATTTCTCTAACTTTCTTTACAAATGTAGGTATTCTTGCCCGCTGAATCATTCTATAAGTAACCAGGCTTCCAACAACAGCAATAAGAGCGCCTATAATCATTAAGAAATAGAACATCGGAAATCCGAAAATTTCTGGCATTCCAATAACTAGCGTTAACGATATAGTTTCGGTTACATAATCAGTTTTTGATATCTCAATGGATCCCAATAGAGTTTGGGGTGCTATAAAGGCGTCAATGCTTTCAGTTGGGAAAATTAATTCATAAATTCCATTCCCACTTTCAGTAAAAGAGTAGGAAGTAGAGCCTATTGTTAATTTTACAGTAGCATTTGTTAAATCAGCCAGGTTTCTCGACTCATCACTCAAATCCAAGGTAATAGTAATTTCTGCACCTTGAATGACATTTATTCTAGATCCACTTAAACCTGTAGCTGAAAGATCATGGTCAATTGTTCGTTTTTTGATCTCTAAATTGATAAATGCATTCCTCGCATCATAATTGTTCTTCTGTAAGGTTACAAATATTGCGTATTTTCCGATGTCTCTCGTTTCAGTATCAAAGTCTAAAACATATAAGCTATCACCATTCTCTACAAGATCTATGTTCGAGCTTGGAGATCCTACTGGCGTTCCATCTTCGGCAAGTTGATACCAATAATAGTAAGCTAGTTCTAGATCTCCTACTCTAGCATCTGTGGTTCCGGTGACATCTCTATATTCAAGAGTAAAATTAAATGCGTCTTTAATCCATCCATCAGCTGAAACATGATATAATGTACTAGTATCATTTAAAGTAGTAAATCTTGGAATAATATCAATAAGTATTGAAAATATGCTTCTCGTGTAATTTTCTAACTCGATACCTATATCAATGCTGTAAGTTCCCGTAGTAAGAGCCGTTGAAGTGTTAAGTTCGAATGAATAATAACCAGGATTAATTGGATCTTCACCTATATTAATTCCTGAACCATAATCCCAACTATAACTCAGAATCGCGTTCCGTAATAAAGAGGTTGGACTAAGTGTCGGGAAATATGAAACTGTTATATTAGTTAATTCGTTGTAGTACTGAGTAATTTTTGTTAAAGTTTGAGTAGGGTTGCCATAATTATGAAGATTTGAGGAAGTTGGAGTAGCTAAAAGTTGGAGTACATATGTTTCAATATCAGGTGATCCATAACCTGGTTTTTCTCCTGTGATTTCTATAGTGTAAATTGTACCGTCATAACCCGCTGATAAAATACTTGAATTAAAAGTGACGCTGAAATTACCGTTACCTAAAGCTTGTAAAGTTTTGTATAATACAGGTAAGCCATCGAAATCTTTAATTGTTAACTGAATCCCATCAGTTGAATTTATTGGGTTCCAATTACTCCCACCATCTGTAGAATAAGTGAAATTAACTGAATATGTTATAAATTCTTTCCAATCGGCCTCAGTATCTCCGTATGAAGTTTGAAACTGTGTAATATAATTACTTGAATCAAAAATTAGTTCAAATATAATAGAAGATTCACTTTCTAAAGTGTAATTATATTCTGTAACCGCAGTTGGCATCCATTGAGAAGGAGATGTGTAGTTTACATTGAATTGCTTATTTTGAGTTCCGAAAAATTCTAAAGTAAAATTATATGAAGTTCCTCGCAAATACCAGAAATCAATGTCCGGATTTTGAGCTCCATAAGCATACCCATCCTGATCAGTAGTTAAATTAGCAATAGAATTCGAATCTGAGATCGATCCGTTGAAAACATGTACAATTACATCAGAGACGGGATCTCTACTTGGTGGTTCATCTACAACTCTAATATTTATTTTAGCTAAAGCAGTTTTATTATAAACATTTTGAGTTTCGAGAGTATCGATTTGAATTGTTCCATTACACTGAGTAGCATTTGTTCCATCAATTTCCATGTACAAGCCATAAACTTCGTAATCATCACCAATTAGAGGAGCACTAGATTCAGTTGGATTTCTCATATCAATTTGAATAAAGTCAGTTGTATCGCTTACACCATAGGATGTATTTTGAAAAATTAGATGATCCCCAGGGGTTGATGTAAAGGTTTCGTTATCTGCATTAACATAGTAAATCTTCACTGAATCCAAATGGTCAACCATATTTGATAATGTAATATTTGCTTTCAAAATCTTTTTATTGCTTAGCTCAGTCGAAGAACCCCCTGAAAATATGCTTTCCTTAATTGAGAAAAAGCCTGCTGATGCAATATTTGTCTCATTTATATTGATGTTTTGGCTATAATATTTTTGACTAGAAGTATATGATGTTCTATAAATATCACTTGCATTTAAGGGAGTATTTGTTGGATTATAATCTGCGTTTTGGTAAAATACTTTGTAATAATACGAGGCTCTATTGTGCCATCGAAATACCGATTTTCCTGCGCTATCGAGTTGTAATGTCTCAAATACTGAACTACTTGAATCGTTACTTATCTCAATATATCCATGAGTTATTGGATTTTCATCCCAATCAACAATTTCGAAATCAATTGTCCAAAGATCTACAGTAATGTCAAAAGAATGGTAAAGTCCTGACAAAGTAAATTGAACAGGTCCACCATATTTGCTTAGAGTGCTGTCATAAATAACACTTTCAAGTCCAGAATTTAGCGAATAATTCATAGTAATGTTATATGAACCATAAACTAGCTGATTGAAACTTGTTGATCCATCTGAACTCGTGTTTTGAATTGATACTAACGATCCATCAGTCGCGTTAATTAAAGAAATTTCCGCATTGGGAACAATTCTACCATCAACATCATAAATAGTGAAAATAACTTGAGCTAACTGTTCTTGTTCCTCATTTAAGGAAGTAGATATCTTATAATCTTTAAAAAGCCATTCAATTTCTTGGCCAGTTAAAGCACGCTCATAATATCTAATTTCATCCATTTCTCCTTGATAATAAATGTTATTTCTAGGAGTACCCAAACTTGTTGCTTCAGATCCGTCTCCAATTATTCCGTATCGGGATGTCCCGGACCCAATTGCTAGTCCAGAATGAGAATTCAAACTTGTAGCATCTGGTTGTCCTGATGATGGATCAATATATATATATTTATTTGTACCATCATACACTGCTACAGCATAATGCCATTCTCCATCATTAAATCCCCCCGTAGTGCTATAGAAATCATCAATACCGCTCCTAGTAGTGGAAAATCCTAATTTTCCTTCATGTTCTGTTGTATCTGGTCGTATAAAAAAATTAAAATATTCTGAACGATCGAAATCAAAGAATGCCCAATTACTACTGTAAGATCCACCACTAAATGAAGTTTTAAACCATAAACCTATAGTAAATTCATCAAGAGCACCAACAGTATTATAATTTTTTCCTTGTATTCCTAAATACTGATTATTTCCGTTAAAACTGAGTGAATAATCTCCAACCTTTCCAGTAACATGATTAGGGTTATTATATGTAGTAGCATTATAATTTGCTAATTTATCAACTATAACTCCAGTATCATCATCATCAAAAGAATACCAAACCAGCCCTTCCGGATTTTGTGACATGTAATAACTTTCGGCTAGCCCAACTGAATTATTTCCATAATATAGGAAAGTATCATATTCCGTTGAACTTGAAGAGCAATTAGTCTTGAACCATACCGTTGCGTAATCCACGCTAGGATAATCAATCCGATAATAATAATCTCTCAAAACACCATTTTCCACTATTCTTATATCATACAAGCTTAAATTCATATGCCCTTGAGAAACTAAATCGGTATAGTTGAAAGTGGTATAGGTTGTAAAATCAGTCAAATCTACAGCATTAGGGTTCGTAATATTAATGAGCTTTCTGTAAAAGTACGATGCATTCCACCATTCAGAAAGGCTAACTTCATTTGTTTTTGGCATGTCAAAGTTATTATCGAGTTCCAAAGAAGCGTCTGAATTAACCATTGCAACCATAGCATAATTCATATAAATACTCGAAAATCCTAAAATCGAGAGTATTAAAATTGTTTTTATTTGTGTCTTTCTGTCTTTTATTCTATACATTAGTATTGCCTATTTTCATGATTTTTGGTATAAAGTATTAAAGTAAAATAATAATCAAATATCTTATATTTAATATTTCCCAATATACAAGCTTTTATAAAACAACTTAAATAAAATCTTATGCTTTTTGATCTTCTATAATCTGAATTTTGAAAGCAGAATATGTCTAAAATTATCTTAGCAATTTAGTAGTTCGCTACTTCTTTAATAATAGGTATACTTTCCGTTTTTTCGGATTATTAGGATTATCAATTATGAAATTTCCTTTAAAATTTGTGTTACTATTCACAATCTCAGCAACAAATTCCATTATGGTGGTACTTTTCGGATAGAATTGAATAATCATATTTGATTCAGGTTTTAAGATTTGATAAAAAGATACAAATAGATTAGTTAGAACTA